>DAOORG010000006.1:0-4759 GCA_035389165.1 Chitinophagales bacterium | reverse complement strand
AAGAACGTTCAACAGGCACCGGAAAAAATAAAAAAGAAGCAGAGCAAGACGCCTGTATGAATGCGATCAGGTTGCTGGAGCTGGATGTTTAATAGTTTATTTATTTGCAAACTGATCACTCCAGATTAATCTGTCTTCACCAACTTGTGCAGCAGTCACTTCTCTTAGCCTTTTTAGCAAAGCAATTGATTGCTCTTTGTCATTGCCCAGAAAACGTAAAAATCCGTAAGTTATCATTCCTGTTCTGTGAATGCCTGCAGAACAATGTATATAAATCTTAGCGCCAGCTTCTAACATTGCACTTAGTTTGTTATATAAATTAACTACCAGAACCTTATCATCTCCATCTAAAGGATTTGATGCAGAGAATGGAAACCAAATCCATTCTATGTTTACTTTGTTTAGTTGTTTGCCAATTAGTTCTGCTCCTTCATTTTCATTTAATAAAGTCAATACACTATTAGCACCTTCCTCTTTTAATCCTTCATAAGAAACTTTCCCACCGGGTTTATGCCCAATTGCTAAATAACCTTTTCCTGTGTTTACCCAGTTTGCAATTGGAGGTAAATTTTTTGTGATGCATGCTTGTTTTATTCTACTCAAAAGTTCGCCGTATTCTTTACCTTTTGAAGAATCTTCTTTAATCGCATTTTTGATTTTATCTATTTGTTCTTGAATTTCAGTATCGGATAGTTTTCCAGCTTTTATTTGAGGTAATAATTGTTCAATTTGTTCTTTCATTTTCGGTTTTTTATATTTTCTAAATAAACTGTGTTTATCAAAATACCAAAAAAGCCATTATATATTATATACAATGGCTTTTATAATTCTGCTATTTAACTACTTATCCTCTTTCTCATCTTCTTTCTTCGTTTCTTTCTTCTTTGTTTTATCCAATTCAATTACTTTGTCACCATCTTTCAAATCTTTTGAAATGGTATTGTAAGGACCGGTAATAATGGTTTCGTTGCCGCTTAAACCTTTTACAATTTCTATATAAGAGTCATCCTGAATACCGGTTTTAACTTCCAGTAGTTTGGCTTTGTCAGCTTGTTTTATATACACAATTTCTTTTGTATGATTCGATCCGTTATACACGGAATCTTTTGTGGTTACCGCCTGAATTGGAATAGCTACCACACCTGTTTTTGTTTGCGTTCTGACATCCACCGTTGCAGACATTCCTGGTAAAAATGGTTTTTGATTTACGGATAATAAATCTTCATAAGATGATTTTAAAATTCTGATTTTAACCACAAAATTGGTAGATTGATCTGCACTTACCATAGATGAACCGGCACCTTTGGAAGAGTTTGCAACTTGTGTAACAATTCCGGTAAATTTTCTATCCAGATAGGCATCCACTTCAATAGTAGCTGTATCATTTAATTTCACTTTTGTGATTTCACCTTCACTCACATCCACGCGCACTTCCATGTTTTCAAAATTGGCAATACGCATCATTTCTGTTCCGCTCATTTGTAAGGTTCCAACAACTTTCTCACCTTTCTTCACATTTAATAATGAAATGATACCATCCATCGGTGCGTATATTGTCGTTTTATTTAAGTTGATTTTTGCTTCTTTAATCATTGCCTCTGTCGCTTTTATCGTGTATGAAGCTGCATCTGAAGTATGTTTGGCTGCTTCCAAATCAGCTTTTGCACTTTCTACGGTTGCTTTGGTGGTTTTGTAAGATGCTTCCGCGCTTTCCAAATCTGCTTTGGATATTATTTTTTTAGTGAATAATTCTTGCGCTCGCGTGTAGGCTGCCTTAGCTGTTTCAAATTGTGCTTCTGCCTGAGAAATGATGGCTTTTGCCTGTGCAATTCTTGCTTTAGATGTGGAAAGTTGAGCTTTTGTATTGTCTAATTGCGCAGCACTTTGTTCTACTACAGCCTGATAGCTTTCCGGCTTAATGCGTGCCAGCAATTGACCTTTTTTTACCACATCACCTTCTTTAACATACAAATCAATTATTTCGCCGGAAACATCTGAACTGATTTTTACTTCTTCTTCAGGATATATTTTTCCGCTGGCCGTAACCGTTTGTATAATTGTTCTGGTTGCCACTGTTTGTAATTCCACTTCTTTTGCGCTGTTGTTTTTTCGGTTCTTAGCTACAAAAAATGCTGCTATCAATGCTGCGATGGTAACAATTCCAAGTATGTACAGAAGTTTGTTGTTTTTCATTTTCTTTTTTTTATGCTATAGTTGATATTCCATTCGGAATGTTAGACTAAATTTTCGTGATGCGATTATAATTCAATTTTTTTACCTTGATAAAAATCTAAAAGTTTAGTATTGAAAAGGTATTCGTATTTTGCTTGTATGAGTTTGGATGCGGAAATGGAAAGATTTGTTTTTGCTAAATTCAATTCCAATTGACTGATGCTACCTAAATTTAAACGTTCAGTTGCATAATCATATGATTTTTCAGAGGTGGCATAGTTCTTTTCTGCTGCCTTAAAATTATCGATTGCAGATTTCGCTTTTAAATAAGCTTGTTGTATGGTATTGTATAAATCTACCTCCGTTTGTTGTTCTGTTAAAATGGCATTTTGATATTGAAGCTTCGATTGTTTTACCGCAGTTTGCACTTGAAATTTATTAAAAATAGGAACGTTTAAAGACAAGCCTAACGCATAGCTTAAGTTTTGATTCAATTGATTGCTGTACGGATTTTTGGTTTGTGTGGTAATTGTTTCGGGAATAAGCACTCGTTGAAAAGTACCTTCCACAAAACCAACAGCTGTTGAGTTTCCTGTTAATACCTGATTGGTTGTTTTATTTTGTGTGGTAAAAAAAGTATTTAAATTTCCGGATAAACTCAACGTTGGATAATAATTTCCTTTTGCAGCAGCAATTTGTTTTTTAGCACTTTCTATTTTCAGCTGACTGCTTTTTATTTCCGGTCTTAATCCTAAGGCATCTGAATATATTTTATTGACATCTTCTAAATTGCCGATGGCTAAACCATCAGGTAATTCCGGAATTTTTATCGTAATATTTTCTTTGGAATCTAATTGTAAAATAATTTTCAGATTAAGATAGGCAAGATCCAATTGATTTTGAATCTGCGATATCGTTAAATCTTCGCCGGTCAACTGAGCATCAATATCTAAAATAGCACGTTCAGCGGCTGCACCGGCTTCAATAAGTGAGTTGGTGCGTTCATACTGTTCTTGCGTAGTTTGTCGCTGGTTTTTAGCCTGCTGCAACTGTTCGTTAGCGTTCATAATATTCAGGAAGGCTGTTAAGATTTGCAGTTGAATATTATTTTTTAATGTTTCCTGATCTAATTTAAGCGCCTGTAAATCAAGTTTACTTTTCTTTACATTATTGGGTGTAATCAAACCATCAAAAATAGGTTGCGTGATGTTTAATCCGTAATCCTGATAATGAACTAATTGCTGTTCGTATGTTCCTGTAAAAAAGTTAAAGTTGTTACCTACTCTTAGGTTGTAATTCGAACCGGCGTTTATATTCGGTGAATAATTCATGCGGTTACTTTGCACCGTCGATTCTCCAAGCTTAATGTTTAAATCAGATTGTTTGAGCTGAATATTGTTTTTCAGAGCATAGTCTATACATTTTTCCCAATCCCAGATTTCCTGACCATTAGATGTGATAGAAAAAGAAAGAAATAAAAAAAGTAAGCTAGTAAGTTTATACAGTTGCTTCATTGGATGGTAAACGTTTTCTCAATAATTAGTTGGGAAATAGAGCAGAATATTACACATTACTATTTCCAACATAAAAGTACGTTTAAAAGTTCTATCTTCAATTACCAAAACCTAAAGAATGTTGGATTTTGATAATTTTTTTATGCAGGAAGCCTTAAAGTTAGCTAAAACTGCTTTTAATGAAGATGAAGTGCCTGTTGGTGCCGTGGTCACTTTTGGAGATAAAATAATTGGAAAAGGATATAATCAGGTAGAAAAACTGAACGATCCGACAGCTCATGCGGAAATATTGGCCATTACCGCAGCCTGTAATTTGCTTGGAACTAAATATCTGGATAAATGCACGCTTTATGTAACCTTAGAACCTTGCATGATGTGCACAGGTGCCATCCGTGAAGCACAAATCCAAAAAGTGGTTTTCGCAGCATCAGATTCTTCGCACAGAAAATCAGCACCTAATTTGTTTGAACTAAAAGGTGGTTTGCTGCAAGAGGAAGCATCTGAACTCATAAAATCATTTTTTAAGAAAAAACGACTGTAAAATGCCATTATTTAAGCTTGGCATAAAAATTGAATTAAAAAAGTCAGGATTTTTATAAATTTGTATAATTGTATTAAAACTTTTTAAAATGAAGCAAATACTAACTATTATCGCAATTTTACTGGTAGGAAAATTTACTGCAATTGCCGCTGAGCCAAATATATCAGGTGTTTGGTTAGTTGGTGATAAAGATTATAAAATAGAACTGAAAAGAGTTGCTTCCGGTGAAATAGAAGGAAGAGTGGTTTGGATGAAAGAACCAAACGACAAAAACGGAAAACCAAGAACAGACGTAGACAATGACAATCCTGCGCTACGAAATGTGCCGGTAATGGGATTAAAAACAGTTTATAATTTCAAATGGGACGAAGCTACAGGCGAATTCATAAACGGAAATGTATATAAAAAAGGAACGGTGTATTGCGGAAAAATGAAACTGAATGCAGATGGCACCTTGCAGTTGCGTGGCTATGTTTGTAAAGTTAAATTCATAGGGAAATCAGATACCTGGACAAGAACCAAACTGTAAAAT
>DAOORG010000005.1:23767-25032 GCA_035389165.1 Chitinophagales bacterium | reverse complement strand
GTTTACAAAGATAATCGAGGTTTCTTTTTTGAAAGTTATAATGAATTAAAATTGCAGGAAGCAGGTTTGCACTACAACTTTATACAGGATAATCACTCTAAATCTTCATACGGCGTTTTAAGAGGACTTCATTATCAGAATAATCCTTTTGCTCAAACTAAATTAGTACGTGTTACACAAGGAAGAGTACTCGATGTAGTAGTAGATATCAGAAGAAATTCACCGACGTTTATGCAGCATTATGCATTAGAATTAACGGAAGAAAATAAATTACAAATGCTCATTCCTGCAGGTTTTGCTCATGGCTTTGTCGTCCTTTCAGAAACCTGCGAATTTTTGTATAAATGCGATAATTACTACAATAAAGCTTCAGAAGGTGGTATCGCTTACAATGATCCGGCATTAAATATAAACTGGATGATTCCTGAACAGGATATCATTTTAAGTGATAAAGATGCAACGAATCCAAACTTAGAAAATGCAGATTTTAATTTCTAAAAATATAGTTCATTCTATATTTCTCGTTCAACCTTATTTTGTTTTTTTTAAAATTGTCATAAAATACTAAACATGATTCAAAATATTATAGAGATAGCAATAAATGCAGGAAACGCAATTCTTGAAATCTATAAAGAAGATATTACAGTGGAAACCAAAAGTGATGATTCGCCTTTGACGCTTGCAGATAAAAATGCAAATGAAATTATCGTTGCAGGTTTAAAACAAATAGATAATTCTATTCCGATTATTTCAGAAGAAAATAAATTAATCGATTATTCAATTCGTAAAAACTGGACCCAATGCTGGATGGTCGATCCGTTGGATGGCACTAAGGAATTCATCAAAAAAAATGGTGAATTTACTGTCAATATCGCATTAGTGGAAAATGGAATTCCAGTGCTTGGAGTGGTTCATGTTCCGGCTCAATCGGTTACTTACTACGCTGAAAAAGGCAATGGTTGCTTTAAAATTGAAAATGGTAAAACAACACAATTGCACATCAGAAAATTAGCAGAAGACGGTGTGCTTAAAATAGTTGGTTCTCGTTCGCATCAAACACCGGAATTGATGGAATATGTGGAACAGCAAAAAGCAAAATTTGCACAGGTTGATTTTGTGGCAGCAGGAAGTTCTCTGAAATTTTGTTTGCTCGCAGACGGTAAAGCAGATGTTTATCCGCGCCTCGGACTCACTATGGAATGGGATACTTGTGCCGGTCAAATCGTTGCCACAGAAGCTGGTGCTGAAGTCTTGCGCTTTGATAA
>DAOORG010000005.1:0-23667 GCA_035389165.1 Chitinophagales bacterium | reverse complement strand
CGTTCTTCGTTAATATGTTTTGGCAACGGCAACTGAACAATAAAACCATCCACCGAATCGTCATTATTCAATAAATTGATTTGAGTGATAAGCTCGTTTTCTGTGATATCTCTTTTTAGTTTAACCAACGTGGATTTGAACCCAACATCCTGACAGGATTTTACTTTACTGGCTACATAAGTCTGGCTGGCACCATCATCACCCACTAATATAGCCGCCAAATGCGGTATTTTCTTGCCTCTGGATTTTAATTGCTTCACTTCTTCGGCAATTTCTGCTTTAATGGCTGCTGCTATTTTTTTGCCGTCTAATAATTGCATGGTAAAAATTTGCCTTAAAAATAGGTAAGATATTTTCGTTTGATTAGTTTTGGGAAACATTTTTATAAACAACATGGATCAGAAACCTTTCATTATTGGAATATCAGGCGGCAGTGGCAGCGGAAAAACAACATTTGTAAAAGAATTAGCCGCCAGTTTTTCACCGGAACAGGTCTGTATTCTAAGTCAGGATAATTATTACAAACCACGAGAAGAACAGGTAACAGATAATACCGGTGAGAAAAATTTTGATTTGCCTGAGTCTTTCAAGGAAGAAGAATACCATCAGGATGTGTTAAGATTACTGAATGGCGAAGATGTAGTCCTGAAAGAATATACTTACAATAATCCATTGGCAGAGCCAAAGTTAGTTACCTACAAAGCTGCACCAGTCGTTATTATTGAAGGTATCTTCGTTTTTCATTTTGCAGATGTTTCCAGATTAATGGATTTGAAAATATTTATAGATGCAGATGAACACATCAAATTAATTCGCAGAATACAACGCGATAAAATAGAACGCAATTATCCGCTAGAAGATGTTTTATACAGATATCAGCACCATGTGTTTCCTTCCTATGAAAAATTTATCTTGCCGTATAAAACAGCTTGCGACATTGTCATCAATAATAATGTAAGCTTTGGAGACGCTATGGAAGCACTCAAACAATCCATCAACGAAAAACTGGAAGCATAAGCTTTTTCTTATCCTTCAAAATTAATGGAGAACGTAAAATTACGGTTGTACAATCCTTTCATGAATTTGGAATATGGCAATGCATTATCCTGTTGGTGTATATTTAAAACTGAATTAAAGACCTTAAATTCAGGTGACAGAATAAATAACGGGAAATGAATCTCAATGCCAACACCATAATTTACTCCGAAATCATGGGCACTTTGTTTTGGCTGGTCTGCAGCTTTTCTTGCTTTAAAATTTCCGCCAATATCATATCCGTATTTTAAACCGGCAACCAGATAAAGTTTAACATCTTTCAAGGGTTCTGATTTAATTTTAACTTCAATGGGCAAGTCAAAATAAATTTGCGGTACCGTCTTTTTTCTGAAAATACCGTCACTGAATTCATATGTTAAGTTCTTGTCTGAAAATAAAAAACTCGGTAAAGTTCTAAGTTCAACATATTTATGCAGATGGTAACTCATTAAAGCACCAATTTCAAATCCAATACCATATTTAGATTTTATAGAATAGATACTATCGCTGATAGCAAATAGTTCATTCTGTTTGATTTTAAAATCGCCAAGACCTGCCGCTAAATGAATTCCGAAATGATAAGGTTTTCTGGCAAATTTCAAATCATTTTCCATCACATTGCGCTGACTAAACACAAATGCCGGAAAGAAAATAAATACAATAAGTATTATTTTTCTCCAATGTATATGGTGCTTATGCCAAATGTTAATGGTTTGCATTCAATATTTTTATAACCTGCCTGTTGCAGTAATTCAACAAATTTTTGTCCGTCCGGAAATAAACGCACACTTTCCGGCAAATACGTATAAGCGCGCGCGTCCTTTGAAATCAGTTTGCCCACAAATGGTAAAACGTTGCAAAAATAGAAATAGTATAGCTTTTGAACAAGCCAATTGCTTGGTTTTGAAAATTCTAAAATAAATACTTTTCCTTTTGGTTTTAAAACTCTGCGCATTTCAGATAAACCGGCCGGCACATTCTCAAAATTACGCACACCGAAAGAAACACTCACCGCATCAAAGGTATTTTCCGGAAATTGTAAGTTTTCACTGTCACCGGTCTGTAATTCAATATTCGGATATTTCTTTATTTTTTCACGACCAACATCCAGCATTTTCTCAGAGATATCAACGCCGATTATTTTGTCCGGTTGTAATCTTGTTTCTGCAATAGCCAAGTCAGCTGTTCCGGTGGCAACATCAAGTATCAACTTAGGTCGGTTGATGCCTATAAGGTTAACTAGTTTTCTGCGCCATAATTTATCTATTCCGACAGAAAAAAAATGATTCAGGAAATCATAAGTGCCGGCAACATTGTTAAACATGGTGGCAACTTGTTGCTTTTTGCTTTCGCCGGTTTCGTATGGTGTTAAGGATGTACCCATGATTTTTTCAAAATACAACACAAAAGTACAATATTAGTTATCATTCTATCAAAAATAGTATTCATCTTTGCATTAATAAATCTGAACATTGATACAATCTGCAAAATTTATAGGTGCATTTCCCAAAACGGACGATTGCCCAAAGACAGAATTTCCCGAGTTTGCGTTTATCGGCAGGAGCAACGTAGGGAAATCTTCATTAATTAACCTGATTACCAATAGAAAAGAACTGGCTAAGGTTTCTAAAACACCAGGAAAAACACAAACCATCAATTTTTTCCTGATTGATGAAAGCTGGCATTTGGTAGACTTACCAGGTTATGGATACGCAAGAGTATCTAAATCTACCAGAGAAGTGTTCAGTAAAATGATAAAATACTACCTCACGCACCGCGAACAATTATTGAATGTATTTGTATTAATCGATTCAACCATTTCACCACAAAAAATTGATTTGGAAT
This sequence comes from Chitinophagales bacterium, assembly GCA_035389165.1. Lineage (GTDB taxonomy): Bacteria > Bacteroidota > Bacteroidia > Chitinophagales > JADIYW01 > JADJSS01. The sequence goes on along the minus strand of DAOORG010000005.1, from coordinate 20,787 downwards.
TCATTAACTGGCTGGGCGAAATGCGCATACCATTTTCAGTTATTTTTACCAAATCAGACAAAGATAAAGCACTTGCTATACAAAAAAACATTAAACAGTTTAAAGCTAAAATGCTCGAAAACTGGACTTCATTGCCTAGTATGATTCTAACATCTGCTGAGAAAAACAGAGGAAGCAAAGAAATTATGGAGTTTATTAAAACATCCATGCAACCGGAAGAACCGGAACTTTAACATTTCTTGCAATTATCAACAGTTGTTTGGCAACAAATTTGATTAATCCATCAGTATTAAACTAATTTTGCCTTTGTGAAACATCAATTTGCACTTATTTTATGTTGTCTGAGTTTACTGATTCCTTTTTCAGCTACTAAAGCACAAGACGTGGACGGTGTCTGGACCGGAAATTTTATTCAGTATATTCATAATTCCTACGACGTGGAAATGACGGTGGAGAAATTGCCACCTGGAAATATTTTTTCTGCCAGATTGCGAATTACCAACGGGTTTTATTTTGGTGAATACAACATCAGCGGATTTATCTGTAATAAAAAGCATCTGGAAATCACTACCATTGTGCTGCTCAAAGAAAATGAACAGGGAAGCTGGATTGATTGCCTGAACGGAACATTTGATTTAAACGATGACGAAACTGAACTTACCTTCGGCGATACGTGGCTTTCCACTAAAGAAAAAAACAATGCCTGTAAGGTGAAGTATATACAAAAAGATATGTTTCAATGCCTTAGGTCAGCATATTTACACAAAGCTAAATACAGAACAGAAATAGCAGCATTTGAAAAAGTTTGGAATGAAGGTGTCAAAAAACCAACTGTCGATCCTGTTGCGCAGACTACGCCAATAAAGCCTGCTATCAAGGATAGCATAAAACCAACTATTCCTGTTGCAGAAGCACCAATGGCAAACAATATAAATATTGCGTCAACACCACCGGTACAAGAACCTGTAAAGCCTAAAGAAAATAAAACAGAAACTAAAATCGTAGCAAAAAATGAAGACAGAGCACCTGTTATCGATACCTTTGAACAGGTGAAGTTAAGACCGGTTTATGTGAAAGACGAAATAGAAGTGAGTAGTGCAGATATTACCATTGAATATTGGGACAGATACAATGAAGACGGAGATTCCATTAATTTGTATTTGAATAAAAAGCCAATTTTGCAAAATGTATTGCTGACCAAAACCAAAAAAGTATTAAATGTTCATCTGGATAAAGTAAAGAATTACTTAGTGCTGGATGCCATAAACTTAGGAAAAGAACCGCCTAATACCGCTTCAATAACCGTAAAAGACGGCAAAAAAATACAAAATGTGTCTTTAACATCCACCATGAAAACGAGCGGTGCACTCAAGATTACACTCAAGAAGTGACGGTTTTATGTTAAAATAGAATCATTTGGAGATTTTTAGCCATTTTTTTCATCAGATTTAATAATTATCTCATTTACAGATGACCTCAGTTTCAAATAAATTTGTATCTTTGCACACTCAAATAAATTAAATGTAATATCATTTAGTACAGTTGATTTTCAACGAAAAGCACAAATGATATTCCATATACACCATTAAAAAAATAAATAAACATAGTTATATGAAAGCAGATATCCATCCAAAAGAATACAGATTTGTCGTTTTTAAAGACTTTTCTTGTGATCATATGTTCTTAGCAAAATCTTGTGCTAACTCAAGAGAAACTATTAAATGGGAAGACGGTAACGAATACCCTTTAGTAAAATTAGAGGTTTCTAATGTATCTCATCCGTACTATACAGGTAAACAAAAATTATTGGATACAGCAGGTCGTATCGATAAATTCAACAAAAAATACGCTAAAAAGTAATTTAGCTGTAAGATATTTTAGAAAAGTCGCAACATTACGTTGCGACTTTTTTATTTTTACACTATGCCGATTCAACACATCGTCCTTTTTGACGGAAACGAACGAAATAATTTATTGCCACTTACCGCAACACGTGCCGTGGCAGATTTGCGCATTGGTATTTTAACCATTAAAGAAAAATGGGAAAAATACCTGAATGTTAAAGTAGATATTTTAACACATGATTATTTGCAGCCAAAATATACTTATGAAGCAAAAGATAATGCAGTCTTTATTAATGCAAGTGTTTTGCCAACAGATGATTTGTTAGTGGCGATTGAAAAAATAGATAATGAGATGGTCATAAAAAATGACGCAACAATCATCGCATTGCGAACAAATAATCTCATTTATTCTTTAGCAGATTTGAATAACGTTATCGATAAACTGCATTCAAAAACTATCCAATTATCCAATTCTCCAATTAATTTTCCGTGGGATATTTTTACAGTAAACGGACAGGAAATAAAAAACGACATTAAACTTCTCGGATTAAAACCGAATCCTGAAAAATTATCATCTACCAATACGTTATTAGGCAATGAAATTTATATAGAAGATGGTGCAAGCTGTGAATGCGCAATCTTAAATACAACAAATGGACCGGTTTATTTAGGCAAAGACAGTGAAGTGATGGAAGGCTGCACCGTTCGTGGTCCTTTTGCGTTAGGTGAACACGCAACACTTAAAATGCAAACCAAAATTTATGGCGATACAACAGTCGGACCGCATTGCAAAGTTGGCGGTGAGGTTTCCAATTCTGTACTGTTTGGCTACTCCAACAAAGGGCACGATGGCTTCATTGGAAATTCCGTAATAGGTGAGTGGTGCAACCTTGGTGCAGATACCAATAATTCTAATCTCAAAAATAATTATGGAAAAGTAAAAGCGTATAATTATCCGTCAAAAGATTTTATTAATACAGGCTTACAATTTTGCGGTTTAATAATGGGCGACCATGCCAAAAGCAGTATCAATACGATGTTCAATACGGGAACGGTTGTAGGTGTTTGTGCAAATGTGTTTGGTGGAGGTTTTCATCCAAAGTTTGTAACCGATTTTGCCTGGGGAAACGATGCCATTTTTGAATTGGAAAAAGCATATGAAGTGGCACAGCGCGTTATGGAACGCAGACAAATTAATTTATCAGAAACAGATAAAAATATTTTGAAATACATTTTTGATAATAAACAGCAGATACGCTAAAAGACTTTGTGTTCTTTGCGTCTTTGCGTGAAAAATAATTGCATGACTCGTAAAAAAATAATTGCCGGAAACTGGAAAATGAATGCTACCAAAGAGGAAGCAGTCACATTGGTTAATGGCATCCTTGCAAATTACAGCGACTACAATTTATCTGAAAATAAAGTTGCAGTCGTAGCTTCGCCATTTCCTTATATTCATTACTGTTCATCTATGTTTGCAAATTATCCGTATTTGTATGCGGCGGCTCAGAATTGCAGTGAATTTGAACAAGGTGCGTACACAGGTGAAGTGTCTGCTAAAATAATTGCATCTTTAGATGTAAAGTACGTCATCATCGGACATTCCGAACGTCGCCAGTATTTTGCTGAAACAGATGAGATGCTTTTAAACAAGATTAAACAAGCTCAAAAACAAGATTTAATTCCCATTTTTTGTTGCGGTGAATCCTTAGAAACCAGAGAGGCAAATGCTCATTTTGATTTTATAAAAGCACAACTGGAAAATTGCATTTTTCACTTAACGGAAATTGAAATCAAAAATATTGTAATTGCCTACGAGCCAATTTGGGCAATTGGAACCGGTAAAACGGCAACACCGGAACAGGCACAGGAAATACATGCATTTATCAGAGACGAAATTGCAAAGAAATATAATGAAGAAATTGCCACACAAATTTCTATACTTTATGGTGGAAGTGTCAATGCAAAAAATGCAGCAGAATTATTTGCTTGCAACGATATTGACGGCGGATTAGTTGGCGGCGCATCACTAAAAGCAGATGAATTTGCAACCATTATAAAAGCGATGAAATAATTGAAATTTATAAACAACTAGAATTAATAAATCTAAAATCCTAAATCTGAAATCATAAATTTATAATGACCTACATCTACACCATACCATTTCCAAATCATTTATTGAAAAATGAAGCTATTGATAATACAGAAAATCAACTGGAAAAAGAATACAAAGACAGACCGGTTTCTCCGTTTGATAATAATATGGATATAGATGAATTCGTGGGTTTGTTTGCAGAAATAAATATTGAAGGCCTGGAAGAAAAAGAAGCAGAAGTTTGTATTTATATAGCTGAAGAAAATAAATCAGCAGCAGAATCAATCATCAAAGAAATTTGTGAGCAACATCAAACATCGTACAGTATTTCTGAATTAGAAAATAAAAACTGGAATGAAAAATGGGAAAGTAGTTTTCAGCCGATTTTAATTGAAGATTTTGTATTTGTACGCGCTACCTTTCATGAATCCAATAAAACGGTACAACACGAAATTATTATAGAACCTAAAATGTCGTTCGGCACAGGACATCATCCAACCACTTCGCAGATGATGCAAAATATGCGATTACTCGAACTAAAAGATAAAACAGTTTTGGATTGTGGTTCAGGTACCGGAATTCTGGCAATATTAGCAGAAAAGTTAGGTGCAAAATTTTCTATTGCGCTGGATAACGACGAATGGTGTTTTCAGAATTGCATAGAAAATATAGAACTCAATAATTGCGAAAAAATTCAACCTGAAATAGGCGATCTGGAAAAAGTAAAACACCTGACTTTTGATATTATTCTGGCAAATATTCATCGCAATTTTCTGGTCGAACATATGCATACAATGGCAGCTATGTTAAATGAAAATGGAACTCTAATTGTATCTGGTTTTTACAGTGAAGATGTTAAATTAATTTTAGATAAGGCTTTGGAACATCATTTGATAGCTAATTATCATAGCACTCAGCAAAACTGGGATTGTATTGTATTTCAAAAATAACAAAGAACGCAGCTTAAAAAATACACATGAAAAAACAACTCATCGCTTATTGCTTATTATTCTTTACGTACTCTATTTCTTCGGCGCAATATCCTAAAGAATTCCCGAATGATAACGCAGGTTTTGGAAAGGCTTATGCTGAGTTTGTAAAGTCTAATTGTACCAGAGACGATTGTAAACAGATGGCTGAAAAATTTCCACAGGCAATTACTACAGGAAAAGCGTCCGTTTATTTTTTTAAGGTAAAAGGAATAACGCAATCGATGTTGGTGAAAAAAGCGTCTGCTTATCCTGCATTTTATCAGTTAGGAACGTTGTTGCTTACATTAGATGCAACCAAAGCAAATCCGGCAGCTATCGAGAAAAATTTTGATATTTTACAAATTCTAATTGACAGAGCTAAGTCTGGTAATATCAAAGAATTCACAAATTATATCGATTATCTTACAAATCTGTATTCAAAAAACGCACTGTACTACACCAACACCAATTCATGGCAAACGAGTGGTGATTATACTGTTGAATTTAAAGATGACAAACCGGTATTTACTTTTGCAGCTACCGATTTAATTGGTGTTTCCAATGCAGATACGTTGACTTTAAAAAATGAAAAAGGCCGATATTATCCTTTGGAAAACCTCTGGATTGGAACTAGTGGATTGATTACCTTGCAGCGTTCAGGTTTTGATCCGGCTAATAACTTTGTGAATTTTACAAATCATCAGATCAACTTTGCCAAATCTGACATCGTGATAGATTCGGCAAAATTTACGTTCAAACCGGTTTTGAACGAAGTGTTGTTGGGAACATACACTGATAAATTACTACAGGCAAAATCACAGGAAAGATTGTATCCGAAATTCAGATCTTACAGCAATAATGTAAACTTCAATACCTTCGGAAAGGAAATAAAATTTAGTGGCGGTTTTCAATTAGAAGGAACCAATATTTATGGTGTTGGCTCTGATACGGTGTTGCCAAAAATTTCATTAGCAGGAAAAGACGGAAAAGAATTGGTGCGCGTAACCGCAAACAGAATTCAAATTAAAGAATTCAAAGACATTAATGTGGAAGATGCTTCTTTAACCATTTTTCTGAAAGATAACACGATTTCGCATCCGTATGTCAACTTTTCTTACGCGTCCAAAACAAAAGATATCAAAGCATATCGCGACATGAAACCTTTGTCGAAGCAACCGTTTACAAGTGAATACCATAAAATGTTCTTTTTTGCAGATGCTTTAGCCTGGAATCTGGACAGCACCATTATAAAATTTAGCATGATTACACTTTCCGGCGATAAACCGGCAATTTTCGAATCGTTTAATTATTATCAGCCAAATCTGGAAAATAAATATAAAGGTCCATCAGAACAAGGACCAATTGATAAAATCTACAGATATTATGACAGCGGCGGCGATAGATTTGTAGATGCACAGGCAATTGCATTAGACATCAATCCTGGTGCTCCATTTTCAGCCACTCAAACCGTATTTTTTAAATTGGTAGAAGATGGTTACATTAATTATAATCCATCAACACGTATAATCGAAGTTAAAGAAAAACTGGTCAATCAGGCATTAGCTTCCAAAGGAAAACAGGATTATGATTTTATAAAATTTGCTTCTTTTAAAAGAAACTTAAATGCGCGATTGGATATTAAAACAAATGTGCTGGAAGTATATGGCGTGGAAGAAATAAATATGAGTACAAAATCAGGCGTGAAATTTATTCCGAATAACGATACCGTGCGAATTGATAAAAACAGGGTAATGAGACTCGGCGGAAAAATTCAGGTAGGTAACTTTGATTTCGTGGCTAAAAATGTAGAATTTGATTATGATAGTTATGCGTTCAAAATGAAGAATGTAGATTCAATGGTAATCTATGTTCCGGAAACAGATAAACCGGATGAAAAAGGTCAGATTAAACTGATCCGTTCAAAAACACCATTACAAAACGTAACAGGTATATTGCATATCGCAGAACCCAATAACAAATCCGGTACTAATAACAATCTAAAGTATCCATTCTTTTCCAGTGGCGACACAGCTAAAGTAACTTATGATAAAGGTGCGAGTGGAGATAAATACAATAAAGATAAATTTTACTATCAGGTATATCCTTTTGAATTGGATAGCTTGAATACAATTAATACCGAAAACTTACAATTAGACGGACAGCTAATTTCTGGTGGAATTTTTGAACCTATAAAATCCGGACTGAAATTGCAAGGTGATAAATCATTTGGTATTGATGTAAATACAGGTTCTAAAGGATATAATCTATTTGGAAATAAAGCAAAATACACCGCCGATTTGAAATTGGATGCCACCGGACTTTCCGGAAAAGGATTGTTTGAGTTTGGTCCGGTAAAATTATACGCAGATACGGCTTTCTTTTTTATGGATAGTGTATATGCACAGTTAGATAGTGTAAGAATTATTGAAGATAAAACGGCGAATCTTCCGCAAACCAGTATCAATCAATCATCATTTAACTGGAATATCAAACGAGATTCTTTAGTAATTTCTGAAGGAAAAGATGAAAAATTCAGTATGTATAACGGCACCACTGAGCTTGATGGAAAACTTATTTTAAATAATAAAAACTTATACGGCGTTGGTGTGCTTTCCTGGAACCAAACAAAACTTCAGTCTGACGATATTACGTTTAAGGCAAGAAAATTTGAAGCTAAAAACGGTAAACTCAATTTATCTACTGATGATGGAATTTCATTACTCGCATCTAATGATGTAAACGCGAAATTTGATTTGGATAACAAAATTGCAGATATTGAATTAAATAAAAACGATACCATTCCGTTAGAATCTTTCAAGTATGTTGCAAATCCGAAATTCTTACATTTTGATATTGCAAAAAATATGCTGACATTAAATGCTGCCTCAAAAACAGCTAAATTCTTTTTATTGTCTACCGATTTGACAAAAGATTCATTGAAATTTGTGACCTCAGAAGCAGAGTTGAATTTAAATGATAACTCTATACATTTTGCAGGTATCAATGAACTTCGCTTGGCAGATTCAAAAGTAATTCCTGATAAAGGTGAAATTTTTATCGAACAGGATGGAACGGTTCGTACATTAAAAAATGCAATGATTGTATTCAACGCAGACAGCGCATACCACACCGTAAAAGATGCGGAAGTAAATATTATTGGTAGAAATGATTTTTCCGGAACAGGAAATTATTATTTTAAAATGAATAATGGTGCAATAGAAAAAATTCCGGTAGCAGAAGTAAATGTCAATAATCCATACAGAGGTCAACCAATTTACGAAACTAAAAAAGGTAAAAAGGCAGTTGAAGGAAGAGACTTGAGTAAAATATTTACTTTCGCAAAAACAGTTATAGAAGAAGAAGCAAACTTCAAGCTGGATAATAAAATTTACTATAAAGGAAAATTCGATTTTGATTCTAAACACAAAGATATTTTTCTGGATGGCGCTGTGAAAGTGGATATCGCAAATAATACCAGCGATTGGATTCCTAACGTTCAGCAACTCGATCCTAAAAAACCATCTGTCAGTATGGATAGCATATTAAATCAGGCAAACAATAAGTTATTTGTAGGTCTGATGCTGGATAAAACCACACCTGAATTTTACAGCACCATTTTACAGGATAAACGTGGATTTAATGACGCAACCATTATGAATGTTAAGGGTTCCATGATTTACAGTAAAACAGAACCAGGCACCATTGTATTCGGTGATGAAAGTGCATTCACTTCTGCTTATTCACACAATTCTTGTTTTAAATACAATGAAAATACTAAAGCCATAAACGCAAACGGTGAAATCGGATTTGGTCTCAGATTAGATCCTTGTAAAGTAATGACGGTAGGTAGTTTTGCATTTACACCATCTAATCAGAATTTAGAAGTGACGGCAGATTTAGCGGTTAAATTCATGATTCAGCCGGTGATTGCAAGTACAATAATTGACAAGTTTTTAGTGGCAGATGAAACAGCAAGTTTTGCCAGCTTTAAAAGAAATAAATTAATCCATAGAACCTTATCTGTATTAACGAAAGACTCTTTAGAATCTAACAGATTAATAGCTTCACTTTATTCGAGTGATTCTATGTTTATTCCTGTAAGTCTGGATTATAACATGCTGCTTTCCGGATCCAAATTTTATTGGGATGCTCAGGATGCTTCATTTAAGAGTGCTGAAAAAGTTACACTTGCATTTTTTGGAGCCGACATTATTAAACGTCAGTATGACGCATACATAGAGTTAGGTTACGCTTATGAATCTGATTTCGTCAATATTTATCTCGAAAACAAAACTGGTGGCTGGATATTTTTTAAAATTAAACGCGGACAAATGGGAATTGCATCTTCCATTCCGGAAGTATACAATACCATTACGTTGCTAAAACCATCAGACAAAACATACCGAGAAGGCAAAGAAGTTACGTTCGAATTCATGCCGGCTGATCTTGGAATGAGAGATAATTTTGTAGTCAGAATGGAAGATTTTAAAGAACGCTTTAAAAGCAAAGGTTTCAATAAATCAGCAACAACATCGCCACCTGTAAATGCACCAACTATAAAAGCAGAAGAAAATCAAGTGCCTGCAGAGAAACCTTCAGCACCGGCTCCTGTGGTTCCTAAAGATGATTTTAAACAGAAGCCACAAAAGCCATTTTCATTAGATGCACCTAAGCCTAAAGAAATTGCACCGGCAACCGATACAACAACTATAAAACCAAAGTAAATAGAATTAGTATTGCAACAATTGAAACATATTTTAAGCTATTTTTTTGACATTACTCTTGAAAAAAGGCAAAGTGCTTTCAGTGGTGAAGTCGTGGTTGCTTTAAGTCATGGCCAGTATAAGCTTTCCACGCAAAATGCCATTTATTCTTATGGTAAAAAATATACTTCGTTTGATAAAGCTTTCAATGCAATAGATATTCAGCAACAGAAAGTGGAAAGTGTCTTAGTACTTGGTTTTGGTTTAGGAAGTGTGGTTGATTTACTGGAAAATCATCCATCCATAAAAAAAATAATTGCTGTGGATGCAGATGAGGTAATTATTGATTTAGCAAAAAAATATTTACAATCCGGTCTTAAAAGCAATGTGGAATATTATTGTAGCGATGCGGAATCATTCATTAATAACACGCACGAACAGTATGATTTAATTTTGTTCGATGTCTTTATTGAAGAATTAACTCCAATTCAATTTATGCAGGTAGATTTCTTAAGCAACTTGAAAAAAAATAGTGCACAAAATGGCATTCTGTTATTTTCAAAAATAGACGATTCGTTCAGAAGTAAAATAGAAAATGCTCAGTTTGAAAAAAACTTTACTGCCGTTTTTCCGGAAGCTTTTTCCATTGATGCAAATGGCAATAAAGTATTTGCCTGGTTTAATAAATAAACTTATTTTTTCGTAAATGTCTTCGGTGCAATAAAGGTGTCAGCGTGCCTACCAATGCACCAACGGCATATCCGGTAATCACATCTGTCCAGTAATGTTTTCCGGCTTTCACACGTGTAATACCTGTCAGTGCAGGTAAGATGGCAGCACCCGTCCACATCAATGGCTTCCATCTGGAGTGTGGATGATAATCAGCATACACCATCGCTATAAAAAAAGTACTTGCCGCTGTAATTGAAGTATGTCCAGACCAAAATGAGGTGCGTGCACTTTTGCCAAATGAAGTGCTCTGTCCTAAGTCAGCATACACATAAGGTCTGTTTCGTTTCACTACTTCTTTAGTAAACATTGTTAATGCAGATGTCAGAGCAAAAGTCTCTATCCAGATAGGCAATATCTTATTCCAATCTTTGCGAATATCTTTGTCAATAAACAACAACGCCGGACTTACCATTGCCGTATATTGAAAAACATCACTGGCCACCGCAGATGCCTTAGAGTTTTGATAAATAGCATATCTGTCAAATTTATTGATATCCGTAGGTTTCAGCTTGCTTAATTCTTCAAACAAAATTGGTTTGTTTTTCTTATGAATTATCAGGCTGGCAGTTCCTGTTCCTAATGTTACTAAACCTATTGGAATATCAAGGCCCAATTTGTACTTGTAGATACTTTTCTTCTTTATAGAATCTTGTGAGAAACTATTTAGTTGCAAAAAAATGGCGATAAGAAATACGAGTTGTTTTTTCATCTGGATAAAATTAGCACAATTTTTGTACTAAAGATATTAAAATCAAGGTTTAAGATACAGCGTAGTTAAATAAAATACGTACTTTTAAACTTGAAAATGAACAGGATTTTTATTTTAAATATAAATCAAATAATATGAAGCAAATTTACACGGTTTTATTTTGCTTAATTTCCATGATTTCTCTTTCTGAAGGAATGCATATAAGTGGTGTTGTAAAAGATATAGATACAAAGAAACCGGTTGACGCTGCTGTGGTAACAATTAAATTTTATGCAGGCTTTGAATATTCTGATATTACGGATTCTTTAGGGAATTTTGATATTAAAACGACAGCGATTGTTCCGGAAGGAGATTATTCAATTTTGTTAACGGCAAAAAATTATTGGTCAACTGCAGGTTTCGTTCATGTTACAAAAGAATGTTCCAGAAACTTCTTCATCAAGGCAAAAGCACAAGATACCGCCAAATTAGAAGCAAAAAGAATAGAAACACCGGTAGTTAATAAGAAAGATTCTGTCACCTTAATTGTTGGTGTAAAAGATTTGCCTAAAACAGAACTGGATGGTTACGCAACAAATAATCTTGTTTTTTTAATAGATATTTCTTCTTCAATGAACTCACCTGAAAAAATGCCATTGCTTAAAGAGTCGATGAAATATTTAGTAAGTGAGCTTAGAGAAACGGATCGTGTTGCTATTTTGACTTTTTCAAAGTATGTAAAAGAAGTGTTGCCATCCACTGCGGCGGCAAATAAAAATTCCATTTATAAAATCATTGATGAGCTAACATTTGGCAGTACCTCACAAGGTGGCGCTGCCTTGGAAGTTGCCTATAAAGCTGCCTCGAAAAATTTTGTACAAAAAGGTAATAATAGGATTGTACTCGCAAGTGATGGTGTATTCACTTCCGGTGAAAGTGATTATAAAAAAATGCAGCAACTGATTGAATCAGGATTAGATAAAAAGATTTCACTTTCTATTTTTTGCTTTGGAAAAAATACGGAATACGTAAAAATAAAATTGAAAAAATTAACGTCAGCAGGTAATGGAAATTTTGCTACTATTACAACAATAGAAGAAGCTAAGCAACGCATGATGGAAGAAGCAAAAGCAGTGAAAGAATAAATTGTTTAACTGCAAATCACTATCTTTTTTGTTTCAAAAAATTCTTCCTCAAAGAAATCTTTTAATTCTATAATTCGGATATTTTTTTTAATTGGTTCCAGTTCTTCTTTCAAGTCGCCGCCTTTTAAAGCTATAATTTTTTTTGGATGTTTGTTTTTGCTCCAGAAAAGTAAATCACTCATTTTAGCAACAGCACGCGTAACTACATAATCTACTTCCTGCTTAATGTTTTCGGCGCGTTCTGCAATTGTTACTACATTAGTCAGTTGCAATGCGGTTTTCACTTCATTCACAACAGTTATTTTCTTTGCTATAGAATCTGATAAGATAAACTGTGTTTCCGGAAATAAAATAGCCAGCGGAATGCCAGGAAATCCACCACCAGTGCCAATATCTAAAACGGTCTCACCTGGTTGAAAGGAAATTACATTTGCAATAGATAAAGAATGCAAAACATGTCGTTCATAAAAATTATCAAGGTCTTTACGTGAAATCACATTTATCTTTTCATTCCATTCAGAATACAATGGTAATAATTGCTCAAACTTTTGTATTTGTTCCGCAGATAAATCGGGAAAGTATTTTTTCAGAATGTTCATCGGTTTCTATAAATTCACTTTAGTAACTACTCTTTACTATTTAGCATATGCAAACGCATTGTAATTTGCCAGCACAAAACTCTGATAGCAGCGAATCAGCTCTTCCTTAGAGCGTTCTACCATATCATACGAATTAGGAAATAACATCGGTGGATTTCCCAGTTTTCTTAAGGTAGCATCACTCAGCGCATCTCTGTTTCCGTTTATCTGGAAATAAGAATAATCAAATGCTGCATTACCGGTACACTTCTGGTTTTTTATAAAATCTTTGGTTTGTGCATCATAGATAGTGGCATCGCCAAAAACCTGCACCGTTTTATTCATGCGTGTTTCTCTTACCTGACAACCAATCTTGCTGTATTTCGGCATTTTAATATCATTTCCAAGCGAGTCTTTTTTTACATTACCGTTTGCATCCAATACATATTGCCAGCCATCTTCAATAGTTTTTTCTTCTATGGTATTGATTTCTCTAAGTGCATCCGGAGAAACTTGAATGTCATACAAATTCAGCTTAACTACATAATCATAAACAACATTCTCTTTTCTTCTGTAATCAACATTTACCCATTGGTCTTTTTGCGTCAGTTTTACATTATCCAAAATGCTTTGCTCAAAAGAAGGCGGCACCATCAGCATTGGATTTTTTTCCACCAACAACAAGACATAATTTTTTCCTTTTGCCAGTGCCTGCTCCATTAGTTCATTCACATCTTTGTAGTTGATATAAAATTTCCTGGAAGCAGAAAAATAATCCAGCGACTGACGGATTGAGCTTTTAATGCCTGAATTCAATAGTTTTAAACCTTGATCATAATAGTATTGAGCAGCGTTTTGCTTAGATTCTTCTAAAACATTACTGAAATTAAACGTTTCAACGATGGCTTCATCACCATTTGTATAATGCAACGGCAACACACGAAGTACATTATTCTGTCTTGTATTTATCTTAGTATACAAATCAAAAATTTCTTCCCATCGATCACCATTATTCAGCGATTTTAATGTGGCAATTTTTTCTTTGTCGCGCTCCAATGCAGCTTTAAAGGATTGTTCAAACATGGAAAGTTCTTCATCATCAAATCTATTTTCTTTCAGAAACTGTGAAATGACACTGTCATAATCGCGACTTTCAAAGCTTTTCTTCATACTTTGACAGGAAAATAACGAAAGCACGAGTATAAAACAGAATAATTGGTTGAAATATTTCATAAATAGTTTTTCTTGAATGCTGTATTCAGTTATGTGTATAAAAACCGTACCAAAATACTTAAAAATTCACCGCAAACTCTAAAAACTTTTCAAAAGTTCCACAATATTTCCAGAATGTGTAAAGAAATGTTAAGTGTACATTAAATTCTTTTTCTATTTAATAAGTATCTCCAAATTACACATTGATAATCAGTACGATGTGATTTATTTAAACTTAATCTAAATAGAGGAATTATCAACATCTTATGCGATTTACTCGTTGAATACTATATTTGCAACCGAGAAAAATTAGACGCATAATGTATTCTTGTAAACCAATCAGAAAAATCCTCACTTTAATAGTAATTTCCCTATTCCTATCATTGTACTCAACGTCATTTGCAGCAGTTGCTGTTCCGGATGTTGCAGCTACTGATGCAGCAGGAGTGGAAAGAGCTAAAGCAGGTATGGCTTTATATAAAGCCAATTGTACAGCTTGTCATGCTATCGACAGGAAAGTTGTTGGTCCGGCCTTAGCAGGTGTCTGGGACAGATGGGAAAGCGAAGAAAAGATAGTAGCCTGGGTGCAAAACTCATCAAAGCTAATTGCAAGCGGTGATGCTTACTCTAATAAGATATTTAACGAGTATAACAAATCTGTGATGACGGCATTTCCACAGCTGTCAGCTGCACAGGTTATGGACATCTTAATATATATTAAGAATCCTGGAGTAGCAGACCCGGCTGCTGCAGCTGCACCTGCAGGAGACGCAGCGGCTGGTTCAGGAGTTGCTAACAAAGGCGCATCTAACTGGTATATTTGGGCTTTAGTTGGATTCCTAGCGGTTTTAGCTATTCTATTATGGTCAGTAACATCCAAATTAGATAAAGCAGTAAGAGAAAAAGCCGGCGAAACAGTAGAAGATGTTTCATTAGATAAAAAAATCTTCAACAAGAAAACATTTAAAGTACTGATGCTGATAGGTTCTATACTGTTAGTAGTAAATATTTTTAACGGTGCTATAGACTTAGGACGCTCTCAAGGGTATGCTCCTGATCAGCCAATTAAATTCTCTCATGCTTTGCACGTTGGTCAAAATAAAATTGAATGTCAGTATTGTCACTCAACAGTAGAAAAAAGTAAACATGCAAGCATACCAGGTACTCAAGTTTGTATGAACTGCCACAAGTATGTTCAACAAGGTCCAAAATATGGTAAAGACGAGATTGCTAAAATCTACGACTATGCCGGTTGGGATGTTGACAAACAGAAGTTTACGGAAGCACCTAAAAATATTGAGTGGGTGAAAATTCACAATTTACCGGATCACGTTTATTTTAATCACTCTCAACACGTAAAAGTAGGTGGTATAAAATGCCAGACTTGCCACGGAAAAGTAGAAGAATACGAAGTGATGAAACAGTTTGCACCATTATCAATGGGATGGTGTATCAATTGCCACAGACAAACAGAAGTGAAATTTGCAGAAAATAACTATTATTCAGTATTCCAGAAATATCAGGAAGAATTGAAAAAAGGCACAAAAGCAAAAGTAACGGTGGAAGATATTGGCGGTACTGAATGTCAAAAATGTCATTATTAATATTCTAGAACTCAATTAACCTAAATATAAATGAGTAACAAAAAATATTGGACGAGCTTGGATGAGTTAAACGAAACTCCTCAATACAAAGAACAAGCTTCAAAGGAATTTAATTTTGAAGTAGATGCAAATGATGCAGAAAACAATGGCGGTACCAATCGTCGTGATTTCCTTAAAGCAATGGGCTTCAGTGTATCTGTAGCAGCTTTATCATCAGCTTGTAAAATACCTACACACAAAGCTATTCCATACACTATTGATACACGAAAAGCAGTTCCTGAATTAGTACCAGGCGTTGCAGATTATTTCGCATCTACATTTTATGATGGAAATGATTTCATCAATATCTTGGTTAAAACAAGAGAAGGTCGTCCTATCAAAATAGAAGGTAATACAGAATCACCGTTCACATCAGGTGGTACCAATGCTAGAGCTCAGGCTTCGGTATTGAGTTTGTATGATATCACTCGATTGGCAACACCAACGATTAAAAATAAAAAAGCAGATTGGAAAACGGTAGATGCTGAGATTACTCAGAAATTAGATACCATTTCTAAAGCTGGTGGTAAAATAGCATTGGTAACTGGCACGGTTGCTTCTTTAGTGACTAAAAAAGCAATTGAAAAGTTTACTGCTAAATATCCTTCAACAACTGTAGTTAGCTACGATGCAATTTCCAGCTACGCTATCAGAAAAGCAAATCAAACAAGTATCGGTGCTGCCGTAATTCCAACCATTAATTACGATAAAGCAGAAGTAATCGTTGGTTTTAACGCAGATTTCTTAGGAACAGGTATCTCTTCTGTTGAAAATACAAAAAAGTATATTGCGAACAGAGTACCTACTAAAGAAAATCCAAAAATGTCTCGCCATCACCAGTTTCAGTCAACAATGACAATTACAGGTGCAAGTGCTGACTACAGATATCCAATCAATCCATCTGAAGAAAAACAAGCATTAATTAATTTACTGGCAGCAGTTGGTGGTTCAGTTAGTGGTGTTAAAAATCTTTCTGGTAAAGATGCAAATGAAGGTGTAGCTAAAGTAGCGAAAGAGCTAACAGCGGCAAAAGGTAAATCACTCGTTGTATCTGGCACAAATGATGTAGATATTCAATTATTGGTAAATGCTATTAACGGAACTTTAGGAAACTACGGTAGCGTTATCGATACATCTAACACTTATAATTTAAAATCAGGTAATGATGAAGCTTTAGCAACATTAGCAGCTGATTTAAAATCCGGTGCATATAAAGCTGTTATCTTAGTAGGAGCAAATCCTGTATATAACACACCTTATGCAGATATCTTCAAAGAAGCTATCAAAAAAGCAGAATTATCAGTTTCAACGGCAGATAGACCGGATGAGTCAGCACAATATTGTCAATATGTTTGTCCGGATTCTCATTACTTGGAATCTTGGGATATCATAGCTCCAAAATCAGGATTCTATGGTTTTGTTCAGCCAACAATTTCAAACTTATTTGATACACGTCAGGCACAGGAATCTTTAATGAACTGGGCTGGAGATACAACACCAATTGCTCAGGTAGTTCAAAATGAAGTAACTGCACTTACAGGTGGAAATTATCAGACAGCTATTCAAACTGGTTTCTTCGGAACTGTAACTTCAGGTAGCGGTGCCAGTGCAAATGTCGGTGCATCTGTTGCAGCAGTAAAAACTGAAACAGCAGCGCCAAAAGGAATGGAAGTTTACTTCTACGAAAAAGTAGGTTTGGGTGACGGAAGTTATGCAAATAATCCATTTTTGCAGGAAATGCCGGATCCGGTAGCTAAAGTTACCTGGGACAATTACGTATGTATTCCATATTCTTATGCTAAAGCGAAAGGAATTGATCCTCAGCCATCAGAAAAAAATGTACCTATTGCAAAAGTAACCATCAATGGCAAGTCTATTGAGTTACCGGTAGTTGTTCAGTTTGGACAAGCAGCAAATACATTAGCCATTGCATTAGGTTACGGTCGTGAAAAAGCTGGTAAAGCCGGTGATATGGTAGGTAAGAATGTATATCCTTTTGTAAAATCTGCAAATGGTGTTGCTTCTTATTCTTTAGATGGCGCAACAATAGAATTGACTGGTAAATCGTATGAACTTGGATTAAATCAGACATATCATACGCTTATGGAAGACAACAGCCTTCCAATGCGTGAGAAAAAATATAGAGGATCTATTGTTAAAGAAACAACATTAGCTGCTTACAAAAAAAATGAGCATGCTGGTAATGAAGACAGAGAACACATAAAAGAACACTTTAGCCACTCGTTATATGATGGCTATAAACCAAATGACTATAAACAAGGTCATCACTGGGGTATGGTTGTTGATTTAAATGCATGTATTGGATGTGGTTCATGTGTGGTTTCTTGTAGTATTGAAAATAACGTACCGGTTGTTGGAAGACGTCAGGTATATCGTTCACAAGAAATGCATTGGTTGCGTATCGACCGTTATTATAATGGAAACCCGGACAATCCGGATGTGTCTTTCCAACCAATGATGTGTCAGCATTGTAATAATGCACCATGTGAAAACGTATGTCCAGTAAACGCAACGAACCACAGTTCTGAAGGTTTAAACCAAATGGCTTATAACAGATGTATTGGTACCAGATATTGTGCTAACAACTGTCCGTATAAAGTTCGTCGTTTTAACTGGTTGGATTATCAGGGTGTTGATAGCTTCGGTAAATTCAACGATGGTAAACGTTCATTCACAGATACGGAATCACAGGCTTATATGTTTGAAGATTTAACCAGAATGGTATTAAATCCTGATGTGGTAACGCGCTCACGCGGTGTAATTGAAAAATGCTCTTTCTGTGTTCAACGTATTCAGGAAGGAAAATTGACAGCAAAAAAAGAAGGTCGTCCGTTGAAAGATGGTGAAATCAAATCTGCTTGTCAGACAGCTTGTCCTACAAACGCCATTACTTTCGGAGATCAAAACAATAAAGAAAGTGTAGTTGCAAAAACATTTGATACAAACGGAAGAAATTATTTTGTGTTAGAAGAACAACACTTCCTTTCAGCAGTAGGCTATCAGGTAAAAGTTAGAAATAAAGACGAAGAACCGGCAGAATTTTTCATTGACAAACCGGGAGTTTAATAATTAATAAAAAGTCGTAAAGAAGATATAATGGCAAGTCATTTTGAATCACCACTACGCGAACCGTTAATATTCGGTAATAAAACGTATAAACAAATTACGAACGATATCGTTGGACCAACAACGGGAAAGGTACAGCCTAAATGGTTGTTCTGGACCTTGGTGTCTGCAGCAGTAGCCGGACTATTTGTTTTTTGTATTACATGGGAAGTTTGTTTCGGTATCGGTACATGGGGCGCTAACAAGACAGTTGGTTGGGCATGGGATATCACCAACTTCGTTTGGTGGATTGGTATCGGTCACGCAGGTACCTTAATCTCAGCAATCTTATTATTATTCCGTCAAAAATGGCGTACAGGTGTAAACCGAGCAGCAGAAGCAATGACGATTTTTGCCGTTGTCTGCGCAGGCCAATTCCCTATATTTCACATGGGTAGAGTTTGGGATGCATTCTTTATTTTCCCATATCCAAATACAAGAGGTCCATTGTGGGTTAACTTTACTTCTCCATTATTATGGGACGTATTTGCTATCTCTACTTATTTCACCGTTTCTTTGTTATTCTGGTATACTGGTTTAGTTCCGGACTTCGGTACTATCCGAGATCAGGCAAAAACACCTGGCAGATGGAAATTCTATAATTTCTTAAGCTTTGGATGGGTAGGTAGTGCTAAACATTGGGAACGTTGGGAATCATTATCTTTAATCTTGGCTGGTTTATCTACACCTTTAGTATTATCCGTACACACAATTGTATCCTTTGACTTCGCAACTTCAATTGTTCCGGGTTGGCATACAACTATCATGCCTCCATACTTCGTTGCAGGTGCAATTTTTTCCGGTTTTGCAATGGTATTAACATTGATGCTTATAGCACGTCATGTAATGAATTTACAGGATTATATTACATTGGCTCATATCGAATCTATGAATAAAGTTATGCTTTTAACCGGTACAATGGTTGGTATAGCTTACCTTACAGAGCTTTTTACAGCTTGGTATTCAGGTAATATTTACGAAAGTTACGCGTTTGCAAACAGAGCTTTCGGGCCTTATTGGTGGGCATATTGGGCAATGATGTTCTGTAACCTTGTATCACCGCAGGTGTTCTGGTTTAGAAGTTTAAGAAGAAATCTATGGGTAACATTCGCAATGTCTATCTTAATTAATATAGGAATGTGGTTTGAGCGTTTTGTAATTATCGTTATTTCCTTACATAGAGATTATCTTCCATCCAGCTGGTTATATTATTCTCCAACCTGGGTTGAAGTAGGTATTTTCGTTGGAACTATTGGTTTATTCATGACTTTATTTTTACTGTTCTGCAGATTCTTCCCGGTAATTGCAATTGCTGAGGTAAAATCTATTCTGAAAGTTTCCGGAAATCAATACAGACAAAAACAATTAGACGAAGTAAAAGACATGGAAGTTTATAAAAGCACTTCTGTGGCTGATGGAACCTGGGATTAAAATTTAAAATTTATAGTATAGAGTAAATAAAGTCTTATTACTTATTACTTACTACTTAATACTAAAAAATATGAGCGATACAAAAAAATATTTAGTAGGAATGTTCGACGATGACGATGTACTCTTACATGCCGTTAAAGACGTTCGAAAAGCCGGTTATGAAATAACAGACGCATTTACACCGTTTCCGGTGCATGGTCTGGAACATGCTATGGGCTTAGAACCAACCCGTATTCATACAGCTGGTTTCTTTTTTGGTGCAACCGGTTTAACGGTAGCATTAAGTATGATAACATTTATCAATAAATTTAACTATCCTACAGATTTCGGTGGTAAACCAAACTTCGGATTGTTAGCCTATGTTCCGATTACATTTGAACATACTGTATTGTTCTCTGCTATCGGTATGACGGTTTCATTTTATTATCTGTGTAAACTGTGGCCTGGTAAAAAACCAAAAATCATTGACGAAAGAACAACCGATCATTTGTTTGCATTAACATTTGAACTGGATAATTCTAAAGATGCTAACTATATCAACGCAGTATCTGAATTATTGAAAAAAGAAGGTGCTATTGAAGTTTATCAAAAAGAAGTATAATATCATGTTGAAGCAATA
>DAOORG010000004.1:20187-25258 GCA_035389165.1 Chitinophagales bacterium | reverse complement strand
CAGGGAATACACAGTATGGAACGTACACAGAAATGTATAACTCTTCTGTTTCTGCACCAAGTTATGGTACAAGAAATGATATGCGCTTTAGTTCTTGTATAGCTAAATATGGAACTTCTAATTTTATTCAAAGAGGTTTGATAAACATTGGTACTGAGAATGTCTTAGGAATGGGTGGTACATCTTATGGTACAGATAATATTATATCGGGTTTTGCCGATTATGGATATGGTTCATATACAAGAATAGATATGTTGCAAGGTGAAGCATACGGCACAAAAAACGTATTTACAGGTAGTAGCCCTGGTTTAAAATATGGAACATACGATTCAATGGCAACAACAGGTACAGGCGCACAATACGGAAAATATACAGATTTAACAGGTGCAGGAACTGGACAACAATTTGGTAATTACACTACAATAAATAATTCAGGCAATGCTACTCACTATGGCACAAACAATTTTTTAAGTGGCACAGGCACAGGAACAAAATATGCTTCTTATGATACGATACCAACCACAGCTGGTGGAAATGGTTTCGCTAATATGTCTATAGCATTAGACACCTTGAACGATTACGCAGGTTTCTTCAGAGGTAAACTTTCTGTTGGCATGGATTACACAAATAATTATGTTTTGCCAACAACTCGAGGCACTAATAACCAAATCATGATAACAGATGCAACTGGTAAAGTTAGCTGGCAAAATGCATCAACAGTTGCAGGCGATCACGATTGGTATAAACAAGGTACATCAACAGCACCAACTTCTATCAATGATAGTATGTATCATATTGGAAATACAGCTATTGGGAAAAATACCGCTAATTATCCATTGGATATTATAGGTCAGAATGTTAGTCGCACGATAAATATTACTACAAATGGAACTATAGCAAATGGAACTATAGCATCAATAAATCAAGATATTAATGCTAATGTTTCTTTGCCAGCAGCTTGGCAATATGGATTAAGAAATGCATTTAGCGGCAACTCTGATAATTTTATTTATGGCGTAGGTAACGATTTTAGTAATTCCAGTAATACCGCTAGTTTATATGGATATACAAATGCATTCAACAATTCAAACCCTACAAGCTCCGGTTCTAGGTTTGGTATGTTTAATTGGTTTTATGGGCCTTCTGGTTCCGGCGATTTTTACGGAGTGCGAAATACATTTCAAAGAGATGAAAATGTTGCAGGATTTCAAGGAAATATAGTTGGTTTTAGTTCTGATTTTTCCAGTGGAAAAGGTTCACAATCTGGTTTAAGAAATAATTTTAATTCAAGGCCTATAGGAAATAGACAAGAAGGTGTTTATAATTATTTTAATCAAAATATTGCATGGAGACAGTATGGTGTTTATTCAGAATTTACTGCATCAGATACCGCTACCAACGAATTAGCAGGTGTCAGAAATATAATCAGTACGCCAGGTTCAATTAGTGTTTATGGCATAAATAACACAATTAATGGAACTTCTACAGGTGCGCAATATGGTGTAAATAATACTTTTTCTGGAACAGGCACAGGTAATCTATTTGGTAATTACACAACAATCAGCAACTCTGCCAATGGTGAACATTACGGCAGCTATATTGAAATAGCCGGTTCTGGTAATGGACAACATTTTGGAAATTATAATTATATTACTGGCTCAGGTTTAAATACACCAACCGTTGGAGTATATAATGACATTGATAATTCAAGCGATGGAGCTCAAAGAGGCATTGTAAACAGAATAAGTGGATCTGGTTCAAGTTTTCATTTTGGAACAATAAATTCATTATTAGGCAATGGAAATGGTGAACAAAAAGGTGTTTTAAACGATATTTTTAATTCAGGAAGTGGATCTCATTTTGGTATATTTAATCAACTAACTGGTTCAGGAACTGGCAATAAATACGCATCTTACGATACCATTCCAACCTCAGCAGGCGGAAAAGGTTTTGCTAACTTGTCCATTGCATTAGATACTTTAAACGATTACGCTGGTTTCTTCAGAGGAAAACTTTCTGTTGGTATGGATTATTCCAATAACTATATTTTTCCAACTACACGTGGAACCAACAATCAGATTTTAGTCACCGATGGAATAGGAAAACTAACCTGGCAAAATGCTGCATCTGTTTCTTCCGACCACGATTGGTACGAAGTTGGTACCACTACTGCACCAGATGCCATCACTGACAATATGTTTCATACTGGTGATATAGCAATTGGGAAAAATACAATAGGAAGTGCATCGTTAGATATCGAAAATACTACAAATACAAACTCAATAGTTACAAACGGTACTTTTACAACAGGACCACGTCAAATAATTAAAAATACTGTGAATAGTTTGGCAACTGTTAATATGATGGCAATTCAAAACTTAATGACACATACAGGAGCCGGGTCTCTTCCTCAGGTTGGTTTATCTAATTCACTAACCGAATCCGGCACTGGTTCTAATTATGGTGTGAAAAATAGTTTAACTATAAATGGCAATGCAGATTCTTATGGAATTTATTCAGAAAATATTAATAACGGAACTGGTGATAATGTTGGTGCCTTTAATATAGTAGATGGTACTGGTGATGGAATACAGATTGGTACGCGAAATAATATTTATAATACAGGAAATGGGAATGGGTATGGGATTTACAATGATTTTGATTCATTCGGTACAGGTTTGAAGTATGGCGTTTATAATATTGTTAAATCAGTTGCAGCTTCAAGTTCTTCAAATGTTGGCTCTTACAGTGAACTTTCAGGAGCAGGAAACGGATTTCAATATGGTAATCGTGTAATTATAAATAATAAAGGAAATGGTGAGCATAATGGTACCACTAATTCTCTTTCTGGTAATGGTAGCGGAAATCATTTTGGTATAAGTAATTTACTTTCAGGTAGTGGTATTGCATTTATGATTGGCACTCGTAATACTATAACAAATACAGGTGATAGCACTCATATTGGTACATCAAATTCATTATCTGGAGATGGAAATGGTGAGCATTATGGACAACAAAATACGATAAGAACTGCTGGTGCTCAAACTAAAACATTTGGAAATTACAATTTAATTTTAGTGTCAAATGTGGCTAATAATTCAAATCATTATTCAAATTATAATGCATTATTTTCTCAAGGTAGTGGTGATTCATATGGAAACTTTAGCTCAATATCTGGTAGTTCCTCCGGAGATATTTATGGTTCATATCATGATATTCAAAATACATCAACTGGTACGCATTACGGTGTATATAATACAATTGGTGGAAATAGTTCAGGTGAGCATTATGGAATATCAAATATATTGTCTGGTACCGGTTCTGGTCAGCAATTTGGTGTTCGTAATGAAATATCTGTGAGTAGAAATACAAACCATTATGGAACTTACAATTTATTAACAGGTACAGGCACAGGTTCAAAATATGCATCTTATGATTCAATTCCTGTATCAGCAGGTGGAAAATCTTTTGCAAATTTCTCTTCTGCATTAGATACTTTAAATGATTTCGCAGGTTTCTTCAGAGGTAAACTTTCCGTAGGTATGGATTATACAAATAATTACGTTTTTCCAACTACACGCGGAACCAATAATCAGATTTTAGTAACAGATAATATTGGAAAAGTAAGATGGGATAATATATCTTCTTTTAGTTGGTTAATAAACGGCAATACAGGCACCAATGAAACAACGAATTTTATTGGTACTACAGATAATCAGGCACTTCGTTTTCGTATCAATAATTTATGGGCTGGTGAGTTAGATAGTGCAACGCGTAGCGTAAAATTTGGGTTAGGTGCCGGACAAGTATCTGGCACTACAGCATTCGGAAATGTGGCAATCGGAAATGCAGCATTGAGATTAAATGTAAATGGTGATATGAACGTTATAATTGGTGATTCTGCTGCTTATAATTTATCTACAAACAATACAGTAGCCATTGGGAAAAATTCACTTTTCTCAAACACAACCGGCAGAAGCAACACAGCTATCGGTAATCATGCGCTTTATTCAAATATAACAGCAAGAAATAATACGGCAGTTGGAGATAGTGCAGGGTTTTTAAACGAAAGCAGCAGCACCGTTTTTATTGGTGCAAAAGCAGGTCGGTTTTCTAATGCAGCATTTGGCGACAATACTTTTGTCGGTTCGGAAAGTGGTTACTTTTCTACAACGGGTTCATCTAATACTTTTGTTGGTGCAAATTCAGGCGAAAATAATGTCGATGGTAGTTCTAATTCTTTTTATGGTAAATATGCAGGTGTAAGAAATGTAAGTGGAAACGAGAATAACCTATTTGGTGCTTTCTCCGCACAGAATCTAATAAGCGGACTTCAAAATTCTATTTTTGGCGGATACTCAGGAAGTGCATTAAAAACGGGTAGATTTAATGTAATTGTTGGACATAATTCTGGTAATAACGTTGCTAAAAATGAAATGACAATTATCGGTACTGGCGCTGATGTGGCAGATAGCAATTTAATAAATGCCACTGCAATCGGTGCAAAGGCAGAAGTAAATAGTTCTAATGCAATGGTACTTGGTAGTATTAACGGTATAAATGGTGCAACGGCAACAGTTAGTGTGGGTATTGGCACTCAAAGACCATTAAGTCGTTTAGATGACAGCGGTTCTCTGGGTTTAGGTATTCGAACTATAAATGCAAATACGTCACTAACTATTGATGACCACACCGTAATTATAGTAAATACAGTTGGTGCTTCCGCTATAACTATTACCTTGCCAGCAGCAAACACATGTGCCAGAAGAGAATATGTAGTTGTAAATCAAAATGTCACCACTTCTAAAACATTTTCGGTTAATTACCTGGATTTTACCGGAACTGCAGTTAATACCATTCCCGGAACCGGAAGTATTACCATTCAATCCAATGGAACGAACTGGTACAGGATAAGGTGATAAAATAAAATTTGCTTTTTAATTTTCAATGTATATATTTGTAGCATGACAATAAACAAATTTTGGTGGTGGAACGTTAAACGACAGTAGGCGTGTACTAATTCTATAACCAAATGTATTATATTAGCTCGCCGTAAAAAGCGGGCTTTTTT
>DAOORG010000004.1:12514-20087 GCA_035389165.1 Chitinophagales bacterium | reverse complement strand
ACATCTCACAAAAAAATAATTTCCGATATGCTCACACCGGTGAGCATATACCTGCGTCTGCGTGCGAAATTCAAAAATTGTATTCTGCTCGAAAGTTCCGATTACCACGGAGACGAACATAACTTTTCGTATATCTGCTTTCAACCAATTGCTGGCTTCAAAGTTGAAGGCGATAACTTCATCGCCAACTATCCTGATAATTCAGAAAATAAAATTAGTTTAAATGAAAATAAACTAACAGATTGCATAAATAATTTCATTCAACAATTTTCAATTTCTACAATTCAACAATTACCAATAATCACAAACGGTTTATTTGGTTACATGACCTATGATGTTGTACAATATTTTGAAGATATTACATTAGATAAACCAACACCTGAAATACCAATTGCACAATATCATTGCTATCAATATATCATTGCATTCAATCATTTTAATCACGAGTTATTTATTGTAAAAAATAATGTGGATGGTTGTGAAAATGACCCAACTACCTTAGAGGAGATTGAAAGTATCATAAAGTTCAAACCATTACAACTCGATAATTTTTCATCAGATGCTGAAAAAACGTCGAATCTTACAGATGTAGAATATCTGGGAATGGTGAACAAAGGAAAACAATCTTGTTATCGAGGCGATGTTTTTCAGATTGTGTTATCACGTCAGTTTCAGCAAAAATACAGAGGTGATGATTTCAATGTTTATCGTGCCTTACGTTCCGTAAATCCATCGCCATATTGTTTTTATTTTGATTTCGATGGCTTTAGATTAATGGGCTCATCTCCGGAATCACAATTAATCATAAAAAATAATAAAGTCACTATTCATCCAATTGCCGGCACTTTCAGGCGTACCGGCGACGATGCAAAAGATGCGGCTTTAGCACAAAAACTATCGGATGATCCGAAAGAAAATGCAGAACATATTATGCTGGTGGATTTAGCAAGAAATGATTTATCACGTGGAGGCAAAAACACAACGGTAGAAGTGTATCGTGAAGTACAATACTATTCACATGTCATTCATTTAGTTTCAAAAGTAACAGCAGAAATTGAAAGTACAGTTAATAAAATAAAAATCATTGGTGATACATTTCCGGCTGGTACATTAAGCGGTGCTCCAAAATACAAAGCCATGCAGTTAATTGATAAATATGAAAACACAAGTCGTGGTTTTTATGGCGGCTGCATCGGTCACTTAGATTTTAATGGCGATTTCAACCATGCCATCATGATTCGCAGTTTTATGAGTAAAGACAATACACTGACATTTCAGGCCGGCGCTGGTGTCGTTGCAGATTCCGTTCCGGAAAGCGAATTACAGGAAGTAGAAAATAAATTAGCAGCCTTAAACAAAGCAATAGAGTTGGCAAATACGCTTTAACCCCTAAATCCTCTAAAGGGGACTTTGGGACAGTGATAAAAAAATGAGAATGCAGTAAAATAAGAATGATAAATAAAACAGAGAATCCAAATAGTGTTACACAAACTAGTTCCCCTTTAGGGGTTAGGGGTATGTTTCATGGTGCATCAAATCTGATTTTTGAAAATGCTAGAGAATTGAGAAACAAGCAAACTGAAAGTGAAATAATTTTATGGAATATTTTGAAAGATTATAAACTAAGAGGTTTTAAATTTCGTCGTCAACATCCAATTGCAAATTATATTGCTGATTTTTATTGCCATAAAGCAAAATTAATTATTGAAATTGACGGAGAATATCATAATAATAAGGAACAGGTTTTAATAGATAAAGAAAGAACAGCATATTTTAATGAAATAGGACTACAAGAAATAAGATTTACAAATAATCAAGTTTTATTCGAAATAGAAATTGTTTTAAATAAAATTGATGATATAATTGGATTAAAAAATGAAAAATAAAATTGAAGAAATAAATAGTATAGCACAAACAAGTTCCCCTTTAGGGGTTAGGGGTGTTTTAGTTTTAGATAATTACGATTCATTCACTTATAATCTCGTACATTATATAGAGTCATTTAATGTACATTGCGATGTTTTTCGTAACGATAAAATTTCGTTGGAAGATGTGAATCAATATGATAAAATCATCTTGTCACCTGGGCCCGGAATACCTGAAGAAGCCGGCATTTTGTTGGATGTTATCAAAACATACGCGCCAACAAAATCAATCTTAGGTGTTTGTCTTGGACATCAGGCGATAGGACAGGTGTTTGGCGCAGAATTATATAATGTTGGAAATGTCATTCACGGCAAATCGAAAAACACTAAAGTTATTGATGATGATATTTTATTTGACGGAATGGAAAAAGAATTTCAAAGTGGTCGTTATCATTCATGGGCAATAAAAAACGTACATTCACCATTGATTATTACAGCAACGGACGACGATAATATTGTACAGGCCATTAAACATGAAACGTATAATGTACGAGGTGTGCAATTTCATCCGGAAAGTGTAATGACACCACAAGGGAAAATGATAATTGAAAATTGGTTGTTTAAATGCTGATAACTTGTCGTGACACAACCTTAAACGAAACATCGGAAAGCAATTTGTTCTATAAATATTAAAAATGAAGACACTCTTACACTACCTTTTTACCGGTAAATCCTTATCCGAAGAACAGGCTTATATAGCATTAAAAGATATTGCATCCGGAAATCAAAATGATGCACAGATTGCTGCATTTCTGACAGTGTATAATATGCGGATGGTAACCGTTCACGAGCTGACTGGCTTCAGAAATGCGATGCTGGAACTGGCTATTCCGGTGAAGTTCAAACAAAAAAATACACTCGATATAGTCGGAACAGGTGGCGACGGGAAAGATACGTTCAACATTTCTACATTGGCTTGTTTTGTTTGTGCAGGTGCCGGATTGAAAGTTACTAAACATGGCAACTACAGTGTTTCATCTGTATCAGGTTCGTCCAATGTCTTAGAGTTTTTAGGAATTCAGTTTGCAGCAAAACAAGATAAGTTGAACGAGCAGTTAGATAAAGCAAATATCACCTTTTTACACGCACCGCTTTTTCATCCTGCTATGAAGAATGTAGCAAATGTAAGGAAACAGTTGCAGGTGAAAACCATCTTCAATATTTTGGGACCCATAGTAAATCCTTGTCAGCCAAAGTCTATGATTATTGGTGTGCACAATGAAGCGATCGGAAAATTGTATAAAGATGTTTTAAAGCATTCCGATATTAATTTTAATATAGTACATGCACTGGATGTCTACGACGAAATTTCATTAACCGGTGATACCAGGATTTTTACAAAAAATTCGGCGAAAATTCACGAGCCAAAAAGTTTTGGCTTCCAGGTGATTAAACCGGAAGAATTATACGGCGGAAAAACCATTGCTGCAAATGCTAAACTTTTTACAGATATCCTGAAAGGGAAAGGAACGGAAGCACAAAATAATGTAGTATTGGCAAATGCAGCCTTAGCTATTTCGTTATGTATGGAAAATTCGTATCACGCAGCATTAAGTTTAGCAAAAGACAGCTTATCCAGCGGCAAAGCCTATGAATGTTTTACAAAACTAAAAGCAATCGGATAATTCTTTAATTCACAAATTCTACAATTCATCCATGAATATTCTCGATAAAATAGTAGCACACAAAAAGAATGAAGTTGAATATTGTAAAAGTAATACTTCTGTAAGTCAGTTAGAAAACAGCATTTTTTTCTCGCGAGCCACAAACGCACTCGCAGCTAATTTAAAAAATGAAAATAGTTCAGGTATTATTGCAGAGTTTAAACGTAAGTCGCCATCAAAAGGAATTATTAATGATGCCTTTTCTTCTTTAGAAGTGGTGAAAGCATATGAAAATGCAGGTGTTGCAGGTAGTTCAGTGCTGACTGACGAAGCGTTTTTTGGCGGCACCCAACAGGATTTAATTTCCGTTAGAAATGATGTTTCTATTCCGTTATTACGCAAAGATTTTATGATTGACGAATACCAATTCATAGAAGCAAAAAGCATTGGTGCTGATGTAGTGTTGTTGATAGCATCTATTCTCACACCAAAAGAAGTGAAAGATTTTACAGATTTAGCAAAAAGCTTGCAGTTAGAAGTATTGCTGGAATTACACGATGAAACCGAATTAAATCATGTTTGCCATAATGTAGATATGGTTGGTATAAATAATCGCAACTTGAAAAACTTTGAAGTAGATATAGAACAATCTATCAGAATGGCAGAAAAATTGGGAAATGATTTTGTGAAAGTGGCAGAAAGCGGCATTTCCAATATAGAAACGTTGCAACTATTCAAACAAAATGGTTTTCAGGGATTTTTAATCGGCGAAAATTTCATGAAAACAACAAACCCGGGTTTGGCTTGCAGTGAATTTATTCATTCATTAAAATCTTAAAAGTAAACTGCATTAATAATTTTACGCGGCTTCGGACAACTGTGTCCTTTATATTTTTTGCTTACATAAACATTACTGCCTGATTTCTTATATTTTTTGCTCTTTGCAGCTACTTCGAAATTTAAACTTGTAATCGTTAATGCAGCTAATAGTAATAATACACCTTTCATCAGAATCTATTTTTAAAATGAAAGGGTTCTCATTTTTCCAGAAGAAGAGTCAAATAGATTGATGTAAAGTTAGATAATACCAGCTAAACAGACTGTAAAGAATAGTTAAAACTTAGTGAAATAATGATTAAGACTGTTAAAATAGTTACTTTTTTAAGACTGTTGGGTACTTCCTTTGTCTTTCTTCGCCTTTTTAACCTTGTCGCCTTTGCCAAAACCAATGTTCATGTAAAAATCAACACCTGTAAATTTTTTCTTAGCGAATGAGGTAATGATAGTGCTGCTACCTAACGTAAATTGTCCTAATCTCAAACCTGCACCCATATTAAAGCCACTGTATTGGTTGTAATTTATAGGTAAATAAACAGACACAATTCTATGCTCAAAACGCGGTGTAACGGTGATGTCTATTGGTAAATTGGCAACTGGAGTTCCTCTTTTAAAAGAGTACGGATTTATCTGGAAATTTGCATTCACGTAAAACATTTTCACAATTCGAATATCTGCAAAGACATTCAACGTTGTGGCAAGCTTAATCTTAGATTTTCCGGTTGGCACTGTTCTCGTACCTAAAGAATCCAATACAGCATCCAGATTTCTGGTTTCACCATCTGTGCTAACCAAATTTTGAGCTGGAATATTTCTTCCGTTTCCAACAAAAGAACGACTGTAAGTACCCAATCTGTAAGTATTAAAGCCAATATCATTTATGGATATTCCGGCCATAATAAAATGTTCTTTACTGTCTTTAAGTTTATATTCATAAATGGCACCCGCATCAAAACCAAAACCATTAATACCGAATTTGTACTTAAATCCATCGTCATTTATAGCATCAGAAACCTTTAAATCAAATTGAGTATTTCCAACATTAATAAAACTATCTGTTGCACTTGTAAATACTTTATTGAAATCAACATTATTCGCTACAAATTGAGCATTGAAAATATTCGAAGTCATTTTTGCCGTTACACCAAGATGCAACGAATGGCGGTCGCCTAAGTTTAATGAACGCGCATATCCAACATAAAATTCGGAGTAAACATTCACCGCAGCAGCAGCACGCTCATCCGTAAAATTTGGCAACCATTGTAAAATATCTTCAAAATGGTTGTACATAGAATATACAAAATCCTGATTCAAATCGTTGAATGTGGCAACCGCTTTTGCACGTGTTCCAAACGTAATGGCATTGTTTTTCTTTATACGTATAAATCCGGCTGGTCCGTTAATACCGATATTGGCATGCAGTTCTTTTCGTTTGCCATCCAGATTTTCACCGATGTGTATGTCTTTGTCGAAGTCTTTTGCGATGTCTCTGATTTTGCCATCTAATGAAAAATAATTATTTCCTGCTTCTGTACTGAAACCAACCAAATTCACCTGCCATTTCATTTCTCCTGCAATACCTGCTGCCGGATTTAAATTATTACTCAGTATGGCTTCTCTCGTAGAAAAATGTCCGCCTAAATAAGATTGACTAAATGAAATAGTACAAACTAGAAGAAGGGTTGCCGAAAGTAATTGTATTTTTTTCATAGAAATGGTTTTGATTTTTAATTGCTGTATTAAAAGTAAGCATTTTTTATTTTTCTGGCTTTTCTGCATTTTACAGGCTTGCTGTGTCCGGGCAATAATACCTTTTGCACACAACTTTTAGACTTTCTCGGACGCGCTTCCATCGGACGTATTTCAGAGAATAGAAATAATACAACTAAAGCAATAAGATATTTTGAGTTGTTTGGTATATCAGAATAATGGTTACGCATACTTTTTTACGTTGTGGTAACTTAATAGTATCTTTTAAAGTTAACCCAGCCACTTTGCCAACAAGGCGGCTTTTTTACCGTTACTATTTTTGTCAAATGTAAAGGTATAATTTTTTCTCTTGTCTGCTGTTAACGTAATCTTATTTGATTTTATTGTTCCTTGTCTTGAAATCAATACATCTATGCAGTCATTCACCGATTTGTGTGCATATAATTTTGTGTAGTCTTTGGTTACTCTAAATCCATCAATAGCAATGATTTCGTCATCAACACTCAATCCGCCGGAATAAGCACCATAATGCTTGTTGAGTTGAGTAATAATCAATTTGTTTTCTTTCCACTGCGTGCTTAATCCCAAAAATACTTTGTTTTTTTCGGTGTTGTCTTTTAAGGCGATACCTAATAATTCAACGTAAAACTCAATATCTAAAGGCTCTGTGGTATGAATGTATTTCTTGAAATAAGGTGCAAAATCAATTCCGCTTTCATTATTGAAAATTTCCAGTAAGCTGGTTTCTGAAATTCCTTCATCAGGATTTGCCAGATAATTGACATATAATTTTTGAAGAATAGTATCTAAGTTTTTTTCACCATTTGTTGCATCTAAAAGTATACAATCAAAAATCAGGGCAACGACAGCACCGTGTGTGTAATAATTTATTTGAGCATTCTGACTGTTCTCGTTTCTGCGGTAATATTTTAACCACGTATCAAAACTGGCTTCCGCTAATGTTTGAGTGTCAGCGCCACCGGTATTCAGTACATCGTTGATGTTTTTTTCTACAATGGCAATAAAGTCTTTTTTGGAAGTTACACCAGCACGATAACATATGTAATCATCGTAATAGCTGGTGACACCTTCAAAAAACCAAAGCAACTCCGTGTAATTTTCCGCATGGTAATTAAATGGAATTAACGATTTAGGACGAATGCGTTTTACATTCCATAAATGGAAATATTCATGCGCAAGTAAGCTGATGGCGCGTTGATAATTTTCAGCATCATAACTCCATCTCGTAATATGATTGACCGAAGAATGCAGATGCTCTAAACCGCCAAAACTGTTGTCAGTATTATGAATAATAAAAACATAGTCTTTACAAGGATGACCGCCAAAAATTTTACTTTCTACTGCAATGATATTTTTTAAATCAGCAATGAGTTTTTCTATGTTGCAATTACTGTGACCGTACATTGCCAGTTCATGAGAAACGTTGGCAGCCTCAAAAAAATAAGAAGCATGATTGCCAATTTCAATGGGTGAGTC
>DAOORG010000004.1:10646-12414 GCA_035389165.1 Chitinophagales bacterium | reverse complement strand
GGCGTCCAAACGGCCATTTTTAAGTCAAGTTCATTTGTCTCCATGTTGGAAATATGCATCTCAATTTCTGCATAATGTGTATGAGGCGCAGGAAAGGAAAGTGTGTATTTTATGTTCATTAGTACTTTTTGTATTCGTTGTGTTAAACTCAGAAAATAGGTCTCTTTATATTACAGTAAATCTTTTACCAGATGTAAAATTCCAAAGGGTACAAGACACGACAAAAATACAAAAACATACAGGATTATACTTCGTTTCGGCGAGTGGAATTCTACTAAATCATTGTCAAAAGACAGATTGTCTAATAACCAAAGTATCGTGTAGGTGAAATTGCATAAAACTGCATAAATAATGCCTACACCAATAGACGTAAAAAAGAAAACAGCATCAAAAGTAGCATCTTTTCGTATATAGATATTCAAATCCAGAATAATTAAGAAGCCAATACAACCAACAATTATATTGTATTTAAGTCTGCGCATTTCCCACCAGGTTTTTGCAGGAATTTGTTTGGAATTTGTTTCGTTTTCTGACATGTTTCAACTGTAATCTTTATTTAGTTGCTATAACAACTAATGGAAATCCTTTTTTTGATGTATCTTTGTCAGGTAAAAATACTAAATATGAGCGGTTTATCATCACAACAAATTATAGCACTCGAAGAAAAATACGGAGCACATAATTATCATCCTTTACCTGTCGTTTTATCTAAAGGAAAAGGCGTACATGTTTGGGACGTGGAAGGTAAACAGTACCTGGATTTTTTATCATCTTATTCTGCCGTTAATCAGGGCCATTGCCATCCGCGCATCGTGAAAGCCATGCAGGAACAAGCGGAAGTTTTGACACTGACCTCACGCGCTTTTCATAGTAATTTATTAGGTGTTTATATGGAATACATCACTAACCTTTTAGGATATGATAAAGTATTGCCAATGAATACAGGTGTGGAAGCTTGCGAAACAGCATTCAAACTGGCGCGCAGATGGGGTTATGATGTTAAAGGAATAGAAGACAACAAAGCTGTGATAGTTGTTTGTGAAAATAATTTTTGGGGTCGCTCTATAGCAGCCATCTCTTCTTCTACAGACCCTTCTTCTTACAGTGGTTTTGGTCCGTTTGTACCAGGAATAGTAAAAATTCCTTATAATGATTTAGTTGCTTTAGAAGCTGCATTACAGGATAAAAATGTGGCAGCATTTATGGCAGAGCCTATTCAGGGCGAAGCCGGTGTGGTTGTACCGGATGCAGGATTTTTAACGAAAGTAAAAGCATTATGTGAAAAATACAACGTATTATTTATAGCAGATGAAGTGCAAACAGGCATTGCCAGAACTGGTAAAATGATGGCTTGTGATCACGAGCAGGTAAAACCGGATATTCTGGTTTTAGGGAAAGCATTAAGCGGTGGAACAATGCCGGTAAGTGCGGTTTTAACGCGCGATGAAATTATGCTGTGCATCAAACCGGGCGAACATGGTTCTACTTTTGGCGGTAATCCATTGGCTTGTGCGGTGGCAATGGCAAGTTTGCAGGTAGTCGTAGACGAAAAATTAGCAGACAATGCGGCTGCCATGGGTGAAATTTTCCGTTCAGAACTTCGAAATTTAAATCATCCGATTATTGAATTGGTTAGAGGAAAAGGACTGTTAAACGCCATGGTTATAAAAACCAACGAAGAAACAGAACACAACTGGAATACCGACGGTGAGCTGGCATGGAACTTATGTTTAAAAATGCGCGATAATGGCTTGCTGGCCAAACCTAC
>DAOORG010000004.1:7547-10546 GCA_035389165.1 Chitinophagales bacterium | reverse complement strand
TAAAAAATCACCTGGAATTGACCAACCAACCTTCCGTCATTAACAAACAAAAGTCACTTAAATTCATCTTCATGATGTTGCTATTAGTGTCTTCTTTTACGCTAACTGCTTATGATAAATATAGCAGTGTTAAAATTTATTTGCCACAGAATCCTGAAGACCGTTTATCACTTTTAGGCTTACTGGAAATTGACCATTTTCATGAGCACGATGGTTATTTCATGGCAGATTTAGATGCTAAAGCAATGGCAAAGCTGAAAACATTTAAATGCAAATATGAAATTATAGCAGAAGATGCCGTCGCTGAACTCGTAAAACAAAACAACGATTATTATTCCAGCTTGAAAAATGGCAATGGCAATGCGTCCTCCAGAGTTGCTTTTGAGCAGAATGGACAAACCGTTGGAAATATAATTCAAACACCGGCTGCATTTCAGGTGAAATCTACCTTAGGTGGTTATTATAGCTTTGCAGAAATGAATGCAGCTATGGATGCTTTAGTAGCGGCATATCCAACACTGGCGCAAAAATTCAGCATTGGTACAACTGTAGAAGGAAGAACAATGTGGTGCATCAAAATATCCGATAATGTAGCTACTGATGAAACCGACGAACCTGAATTATTATACATGGGATTGCATCATGCAAGAGAAGCCATTGGCGGTGCAAGCATGATATTCTTAATGCAATACCTCTGTGAACAATATTCTACCAATACCAACATCAAAGACTTAGTAGACAATCGTGAATTCTTTATCATCGTTTGTGCAAACCCGGATGGATGGGAATACAACAGATCGACCAACCCTAATGGTGGCGGACAGTGGAGAAAGAACAGAAAAAATAACGGCAACGGCACATTTGGTGTCGACCTCAACAGAAATTGGGGAATCGATTGGGCAAATTGCACCGGAGCACTCGGCTCTGTGTCCAGTTGCGGTTCCAGCTCAGGCTCTTCTGATGTTTATTGGGGCGCCTCTGCGTTCTCAGAACCGGAAACGCAAAATCTGCGTAATTTTGTTCAAAGCAGAGAATTTGCAGTTTGTATGGATCAGCATTCTGTGGGTCCTTATTACAGTTTACCTTTCGGCAGATTAACACGCTCGCTTACGTCGTTGGATAATCAGGTGTACACGCAAATGACTTCTGTGATGGGTAAATACAATGGAATGCGATATGGAAATACGTATCAGACACTTGGGTACGAGGTATCCGGTGGCATGAAAGACTGGTTGCTCATCGGTGATTCATTGAACATTGGTAAAGTGTACGGAATGACCGGCGAAGGCAGCAACGGCACGTCCACGACACAGTTCTGGCCAAGAGCTGCAGAAATCATTACACTATGCAAAGGAATGATTTATCAGGATTTACAAATGGCCTACACTGCCGGCTCTTATGTGGATTTCCAGGACGCCGGAAAAATTAATATTTCATCGCTGAACGGAAAATTTTATTTTAATGTCAGAAGAATTGGCTTACAGAATAAACCGGTAACAGTAACACTTATTCCGATACAAAATATTACAACAGTTGGTGCACCGGTTACCATTGCCAGTTTGCCCAATTTTAATAGTGTTTATAAAGATAGTATTGCTTACACCTTACCGGCAATAAGTAACGGAAGGACTGTAAAATATGCCTGGAAAGTAGAAACCGGTGGTTATACTTATTACGATACGGTGCTGAATGTGTTTAATCCATCTGTATTATTTACAGACAACATGGAAACGGGCACAGTATCCACCAAATGGACAGTTGGAAGCTCTTGGGCATATACTTTGGATGGTGCTTACACAGGCAGCAGATCGTTGGCAGAATCTCCGAATAATACGAATTATACCAACAGCTCAACGCGCTTAATTACCAGCAGAACTAACCTGAACCTCACTTCTGCAAAGTCTGCTTATTTGAGTTTTTGGGTAAAGCATCGTTGTGAAAATTTTAGAGATAAGTTGCAAGTGCAGGTTTCTACCAACGGAACTACCTGGGTTGCCATGCAAGGTGTTACCACCATCAAAGAACCGGGAACGGCAGATGGAAGTACTATTAACGGTATATCTTCGCTCACAGGGATCAGAGAAAACTGGACAAAAGAAGTAATCGACCTAAAAAGCTATCTCGGTACTGCAGCCTTGCGTTTCAGGTTTCAGTTTACATCTAATGCGTCCAGCTCTTATGTTTATGGTGTCGATAAAGGATTTAATATTGATGATGTAATTGCTATTTCTTCTCCATTTTTACCAAATTCATTGCAACAACAACAACCGGTGAGTTTAGCAGGCAGACAGGAAGAAAACAAGCATGTTTTGTTTTTGGAAATTCCGAATGACATCAACGCGCAACAATATAGTATTGAAAGAAGTACCAATGGTGTAGATTATGAATTTTTAAGCGCAAAAAATGCACGGATAAATTCAACAGATGGTCTTGCATTCACAGATGAAAACCCATATTTGGGAGAGAATTTATACAGAGCTAAAATTGAAAATACCGACGGCAGTTTCCGCTACACGAATCTGGTTTCTTTAACGGCAAAGCAATCAACCAAAGTGCCAACCGGTATACAATCTATTTTCCCGAACCCAACAAACGGACAATTACAGGTTAACTTTAAAGTAGCGGAACAACAGGCTCGCTACAATCTGTTGGTCTATAATATGTCAGGACAAATTGTATACAACGAAGCATTGAATTTAACGGAAGGACTGCACAACATACAGGTAGATGCAACAAATTTTGCAGCAGGCGCTTACTTTATTTCGTTCAGCACACCAGATAGTAAAATTAGTTACGAAAGTAAATTTGTGAAACTATAATTCATAGCACGATATTCATATCACGATAAAAATGAAAATGCATCGCAAACGCGATGCATTTTTTTGTAAAATAAAAAGACAAGACACATTATTCTGATCTATAAAATCAATTGACCTTTGACCGCAAGAAAATGGTAAAGGTTATTTAAAAAAAGTTCCACGCTGTCGCAGGCGTTCCAC
>DAOORG010000004.1:0-7447 GCA_035389165.1 Chitinophagales bacterium | reverse complement strand
CTAGCGGTCTCCGACCGCTACCGAAATGCTAAGAAAGAGTAGCAAAATAGCAGAATTATTTAAAATCAGCATAGTCAACCGGTAACAAAATCCGTTGAGTGCAGAAAATAAATATGAGAGAAAACTATTTTAACGTACAGGTAACGGCCGAACCTGAAAAAGAATTTTTAATCTGATCGCATGCATCTTTTGCATCTTTACGTTTTGTATCTATAAAGCCTGCACGTACTTCTCTTGAATCACTTATACACTCACATAACCAGTCTTTTTTACAAGAGCTAAGACTTATTGCTATAAATATCATCAAAAATAATACTTTATTCATAAACTGTTTTTTTAGTATACAAAAATAATAAAATTATTTAAATCTTCTGCAATTCACCACTTTCGTGTCGCATAATTCCTTTCGTTTCTTGTTTGGAATAATGTATCATCGCTTTGGCAATCTGTTCAGCTTTAATAGATTTGTATTTCGTTAAAGGGCCAAACATCAGCGTATCATATATCGGCGATAAGGTTTGTGCAATACCTTCTCTGGTTCTGCTTTCCTTGCGTTCGCCAATAATTAAACTAGGCTGCAAAATATGAAATGCATCATAATGTAAGTTGCCTATCGCTTCTTCTACTTCACCTTTCACGCGGTTATAAAAAATTATAGAACTTTTAGCAGCACCCAACGCAGTCACAATTAAAAATGCAGCAGCGCCATTTTGTTTCGCAATTTCTGCCACGCGCAACGGATATTCATAGTCAACTTTTTTAAAAGCTTCCTGCGAACCGGCGGCTTTTATGGTAGTACCCAAACAACAAAAAACAACATCTGCTTTTATGTCACTGGTGTAATTTTCCAGCTGGTCAAAATTGACAAGCACCTCTTTCAACTTTGCATGTTGCAGTTGCAGCGATTTTCTGCTTAACACCACCACGCTGTCGTAATAGGCATCTTCCAGTAATTGCTCCAGAACAAATCCGCCAACCAAACCGGTGGCACCAACTAATAATGCTGTCTTTCCCATAAAAATATCTTTTACCAAATTTAAACAATATTTGTCTTAATACTTAATACTCATTACTTTTGTCTATTATGATACTATTTGCAGACAGTGGTTCAACAAAAACGGCGTGGTTGTTATATGATGTGGCCAACAACACCAGAAAATATTTCGATACGGTAGGTATTAATCCAATCATACACCATCACGAAGAAATTTATCAGAAAATTTATGCAAACAGTGAATTGGTGGCAACTGCGCCATTGGTAACGGAAATTAAATTTTTTGGAGCAGGCTGCTCCAGTCCGGACAGAAACCGACTGGCAGAAGCAGCACTGAAATCCGTGTTTACCAATGCAGTCATCGAAATAGACCACGACATGAAAGCTGCTGCATATGCTATTTGTGGCAACGAACCCGGTATTGCCTGTATTTTAGGCACAGGTTCTAATTCCATCTTTTTTGATGGAGAAACGCTGGTGGAATCTTACGCAGGAATCGGATATATTTTAGGCGATGAAGCCAGTGGCGCCTATTTCGGAAAAACTATTCTCCGTGATTTTTTATACCATTTGTTACCGCAAGAAATAGAAGACTACTTGCTGAGTGAATTCAAGCTGGAAAAAAATACGATATTTCAACTTGTTTACAAGGAAGCATCGCCAAACCGCTATCTGGCAAGCTTTGCGCCGGTGTTGTCAAAATTCAGAGATACAGATTATGCACAGGTGGTGTTGCAGAAAGGCTTTACAGAATTCTTTGATTTTCATGTTTCCTGCTTTGAAAACTATCAGGAATATCCAATCGGATTTGTAGGTTCTATCGCCAATACGTTTAAACCGGAACTGGAAAAAGTAGCTGCAGAGTTTGAATGCACCTTAGGTAAATTTGTAACGCAACCTATTGATGAAATTGCAGATTATTTTATTGCTAAAAACAGTCAATAGACATTGGTCAATAATCAACTAATTTATTTCTCACAACTCACAACTCACAACTTAAAACTCACGACTTACGACTCACGACTCACGACTTATAACTCACGACTCCAATGCATACCTTAGAACCTTACTGGAAATGGCGCGATTATTACACCGCAGAAGAAGACGAGAAATCGCCTTTCTATGGTCGTGAATACAGTGAGTTTGAGTTTTCCGATAAAATTTATAATTACTACATTCATCCGCAGTGGGATTACATAGGCTCGGAAACGCTCTACCTGAAGTTGTTGTTTGTAGACTATAAAGAAGGAGCTGCCATCATAGAATTTATTGGTGAATGGAACGATTGTATTCACAATGACATCATGTTTTTAAAACGCGATGTTATTGATGTTTTAATTGAAAACGGCATTTCTAAATTTGCATTGATTGGCGAAAATATCCTGCAGTTTTTTGGTGAAAGCAACGAGTATTACGAAGAATGGTATGAAGATATAAAAGACAACGATGGCTGGATTATGGCTATCAATTTCCGCGAACATATTACAGAAGAAATGATTACTTCCAACATTCATCATTATGTAAATATCAATGAAAAATATGCCGATATCAACTGGAGAAAATACAGACCGGCACATCTGATTACGTATTTAGATGATTTATTGATTAAGGCAATTGGATAAGATAATTATAGAATTGGATAATTGTAGAATTAGAGATTTTTTTTAAAGTTTATAACTGCAAAATAAAACAGAATTACATTCTACAATTGTATAATTTTACAATCTACTAATTTAAGAAATGAAATTATACATTGTTCCAACACCTATCGGCAACTTACAGGATATGACATTTCGAGCCGTCGAAGTCTTAAAATCCGTGCAGTTGATTTTAGCAGAAGACACCCGAACTTCCCGTTTTTTATGTCAGCACTATATGATAAACACGCCCTTGCAGGCATACCATAAAGACAACGAACATAAATCAGTAGAAAATATAGTGCAGAAAATTAAATCAGGAATGGAAATGGCACTGGTTTCTGATGCAGGCACGCCGGCCATTTCAGATCCGGGTTTTTTGTTGGTAAGAGCATGTTTAAAAGAAGGTGTCGCAGTAGAATGTTTGCCGGGTGCCACAGCATTTGTTCCGGCATTAGTGAATTCAGGATTTCCGACAGATAGATTTATTTATGAAGGATTTTTACCACATCAAAAAGGAAGACAAAAAAGATTGCAAGGCTTGCAGGAAGAAAGCCGAACGGTTGTTTTTTACGAATCACCTTATCGTGTATTGAAATTGCTGCAAGAGCTACAGGAATATTTCGGTGCAGATAGGAAAGTATCCATTAGCAGAGAGTTAACTAAAAAGTTTGAAGAAAACTTTCATGGAAATGTGGCAGAGGCAATAATACATTTCACCCAAAAAGAACCCAAAGGTGAGTTTGTTGTGGTGATGGAAGGAAAGAGTAAAGAAGAAAATGTCGCTAAAACCAACAAGGAAAAATATGGAAAATAAGTTAGCAGACATCCAACAACAAACTATTGACGCCGTGAAGCAGGCAGCCGTTTTTATCCAAAGCGAAATGGGCAAGATTCGGCACAGTGATATCGAAACAAAAGCCTTAAACAGCTTAGTGACTTACGTAGATAAGGAATCTGAAAAGATATTGGTGACAGAGTTGCAAAAAATAATTCCTGGTGCTTCTTTTTTAACCGAAGAAAATACGATAGCACAAACGCAAGGTGAGTGGCAATGGATCATAGATCCGCTGGATGGAACTACTAATTTTATTCATCAGGTGCCGGTATTTGGAATTTCTGTTGGATTAAAACACCACGATGAAATGGTAGTTGGCGTGGTGTTGGAACTAAATAAAAACGAGTTGTTTTATGCCTCAAAAAATAATGGTGCATTTTTAAACGGAAACAAAATTTCGGTTTCAGCTACAACGAAGTTGTCTGACAGTTTAATAGCAACCGGTTTTCCATATTACGATTTTGAGCAACTGGAAAAATACATGAATGTACTCAGATATTTTATGGAACATACACGTGGCATTCGACGCTTAGGCTCTGCTGCAATAGATTTGTGCTACACCTCTTGTGGCAGATTTGATGCTTTCTTTGAGTATTCTTTGTCGCCCTGGGACGTGGCGGCTGGTGCATTGATTTTGCAGGAAGCCGGCGGAATCGTTACTGATTTTAAAGGCGGAGAGAATTGGCTGCACGGTAAACAAATCTTAGGTTCTAATGCAATAATTTCAACAGAAATGTTGAAAGGGATAAGAGATAGATTTTAATTAGAACAAAATAATCCGACAATCCATTCATCCAATAAATCCCAATTTAAGACATAAAAAAATGGCTGCTTGTTCAAGCAGCCATTTTTTATAGTATCATCATTTACTTATCTGGCAAATGAATTTCTTGGACCGCCAGTTGCAAAAGTAGCCAGTACTCTTGATTTTTGACCTGCAGAGAACATGTACATACATGCATCATCTGTATAATCCATGTAGTTCATAGTCATTTCAATTGGTGTGCCTGAGCAAGTAGATTTATGTCCGGCAGCCGGGCAACCGTAATTAGCAGTGTTGTGTGTAGGTGTATCGCTTACTAAATCGCTTCCGCAAGTAGCATCGCCCCAAATGTGGCGTAAGTTTAGCCAGTGACCAACTTCGTGTGTTGCAGTTCTGCCTTTGTTAAACGGCGCAGCAGCAGTACCTGTGCGACCAAAAGCTGAATTTAAAATAACAACACCATCCGTAGCAGAAGAACCGCCAGGGAATTGTGCATATCCTAAAATTCCACCACTTAAAGTACAAACCCAAAGGTTTAATTTAGTTGTCGGTGAAGTTGGATTTAAACCACCTTGAGATGATTTTTTCATCGCATCGTTGGTGCCCCAGCTTTTTTTAGTAGTTGATTTTCTGATAACCTGATCTAATACAAATCGGATTCCGATATTCGCTTTCACACCAGAAAAAGTAGAAGGTACTTTTGAATAATCAATGTTAGTAGCATTGAAATCTTCATTTAATACATCAATCTGAGATTGAATCTGAGCAGTAGAAACGTTTTCTGCTGTAGTTCTGTAAAGTACGTTTACTACCACCGGAATTTCTATAACGCCGTTCACCAAACGAGCGTTTGCATTTGGATTAGCCATAAAATTCTGGGTAAATGTTTCGATTGCCTGCATTTTGGATTCCAATGTCGGATCTTCCTGCATTTGCGCAGCTAATACTTCCATTGATCCGCAATTTCTCTGGAAACCTGCAGCAGGTGTATCCGTTTCCGTTAAACTGTTTTTTTGGCACGCGGAAAACAACATAGCTACCGCAGAGCTAATTAAAATTAGTTTCTTCATGTTAACTTTTTTTGAGTTTAAATTTGTTTACGATAATCTAATCTAGGAAAGGATTTTGAAAATTCAAAGTATTTAACAAAATAGTTTATACACACTGGTTAAATATGTATATTGTCATGCTTTGGGTATTTCCATTAGAAATATATGTGATAATATTCTAAAAGATTACATTTCTGAATATAATTTTTTTTATATAATATACTGAAATGCTGAATTAAAGCTAAATTTGCACAAATGACACCGGAAAATCTAAACACATTAACAGATCAGGAACTGTTAGTAAGAGCAAAGAAAATGAAATCAACTTCCATCATAAATGCTGTTTTATTTGGTGTTATGATAGGTATTGCCATTTACAGCACTATGAAAAAAGGGTTGGGTTTTTATACATTTTTTCCGTTGATTTTTGCATTTTTTGCTTTTAATGATTTGAAGAAAAATAAAGAACTGAAGAAGGTTTTGCAAGAACGAAATTTGATTTAAATAGCGATATTGAATAAGTACGTATTTTGAAAAGCGAAATGCCCTGCCGAAATAAATGATTGTGATTTGTTGTTATTTATTAAACATCGGACTCACCACTAACTCTTTGCTGCCGGCTTCGTATTTGTAGAAACCTTCACCGCTTTTAGCACCTAAATATCCTGCGGTCACCATATTTACTAACAACGGACAAGGTGCGTATTTTGGATTACCAAAACCTTCGTGCAGTACACGTAAAATGGCCAGACAAACATCTAAACCAATAAAATCGGCCAACTGCAACGGACCCATTGGGTGCGCCATGCCGAGTTTCATCACCGTATCAATTTCATATACACCTGCAACATTTTCATACAAAGAATAAATGGCTTCGTTGATCATCGGCATCAAAATTCGGTTCGCCACAAATCCAGGATAGTCGTTTACTTCAACAGGAATTTTTTGTAAGTTTTTAGAAACTTCAAACACTAAATTATTTGTTTCATTAGAGGTTGCATAACCGCGAATCACTTCCACCAGTTTCATCACCGGCACAGGATTCATAAAATGCATTCCAATTACTTTGTCCGGACGTTTGGTAACGGCACCAATTTTTGTAATAGATATAGAAGAGGTGTTGCTTGCCAGAATACAATGTGGCGCGCAAATCTCATCCAATTCACGAAATATTTTTTCCTTAATCACAAAATTTTCAGAAGCTGCTTCAATCACTAAATCACTTGTTGCAGCACCATCTTTTACCGATGTAAATGTCTTAATATTTAAAAGGGTCTGCTGTTTCACTTCTTCTGTGATAGCACCTTTCTGTACTTGTCGGTCC
The DNA here is from genome assembly GCA_035389165.1 of Chitinophagales bacterium. Lineage (GTDB taxonomy): Bacteria > Bacteroidota > Bacteroidia > Chitinophagales > JADIYW01 > JADJSS01. The sequence continues at coordinate 842 of DAOORG010000004.1, read as the reverse complement.
AGATTTTTTGTAATGGTTGCGATAGCTTTATCTAAAGCACTTTGCGCAATATCCACTAATGAAACCTGATAGCCAAATTGTGCACAAACATGCGCAATTCCGTTTCCCATGGTGCCTGAACCAATAACAGTAATATTTTTGATTGACATTTTATCTGTTTTTATTATTGTTTTTAATGGAGCAGATAGAATTTGCAATTTACCAATTTTGTTTTGTGTACAAACTCTAAGCTCATTTTATGTAAATTTGTCTGCAAGTTAACAAAGTTGTTTCAATTTAAAAACTTTGTGCGCTTTGTGTAATGACTTTGAGAACTTTGTGGTAAACATAATAAGAATGCAATTTCAACAATTTCAATTTAAATATTCTTTTCAAGAGCAAACTAAAGAAATTTCTTCCAAAGATTTTTCTGTATTCGAAAATGATCACCTTAAAATAGAATTTCTGCTGGAAGACTTGAATGGTGATAAACGCTATAAAGTACAGCTTACGCCAAAGCAAAAAATTACACTAATAGACTTTTATATTGAAACTAATTTAGACTACACAGAAAGTAAAGGTATTTTTTGCAATGGTTTTCAATCCTGGACTGAAACTAAGATTTTCAATAAAGATGATAAGTTGAAAGCACAACGTCGCGGTGTGAAAGTAATTGGCGAAGCTTACGGCGATGGAATGCTATACGACTATAAAAACAAAAAGGGAATTGTACACAGTTGGACCTACACGTATATAAAACGACCAAAGCGTAAAATCTTATTTCTGGGTTCGTTGAATGATGCAAACGGATATACCATTTTTGAACATCATGGAATAGCCAATAAATTACTGATAAAAAAAGA
>DAOORG010000003.1:7302-27389 GCA_035389165.1 Chitinophagales bacterium | reverse complement strand
TACAATTGCAACATATGATGCGCGTGTTGAAGGAACAGCAAAAACGAAAAGCAAAGACGATTGAAATAAAACAGGAAGCGCACGACACCTATTTTCAGTATATGCTGAAAAAACAGAAGGACACCGTATTTTACAACAACAATTGCGGCGGCTCTAATTCTTATTATTTCGACAAATTCGGAGACGCACCTTTTCTGCGACCGCTCAGCGTTTCCAAATCAAAATGGTATAGCGAGCATTCGAATTTGGAGCATTATCGGTATGAGTGAGGAATGATTTGTTGGTTCAAAAATTTAAATTTATAGCATAATAACAAAAACAAATGATAGATATAAATTGGAATATAATTAAAAATAATGCTGAAATTGCATTACGAGAAAATACTATATTCAAGTCATTTAGGAAAAATCGTAGTTATAAAATAATAGCTGTTAGAGAAAAAATTATTATTCTAGAAAGAGTTAGTGGTGGTAAGAATGCAGGGCTTACTAAAGGTAAAATTTCTAAATCATTAGAAATATTGAAAGAACAAAACAGAATAAAGAAAGGAAACTTAATTCACACTGTTATTTTAGAAACTATGTTGATTTACTTACATCCAAATATAAAATGGGATTCAGATAAGAATGAAATATACTGGGAAGATATAATTCAACATCAAGATCTACTAGAGCCTACAAAGATATATATTGAACAAGCTTCTGATGACGAACTTGAAAAAATACTTGTACAAATAAATAAACGAAAAAATCAAGATAAATTTAGAAAGGCACTGCTTCAATTATACAACAATAAATGTGCAATTTCATCAATTAATACAGATGTAGTATTAAGAGCTGCACATATTTTACCTCATGCAAAAAATGGAAATAATAAAAATGAAAATGGCATCTTACTACGCTCAGATTTACATGATTTATTTGACAATGATTTACTATTAATTCATCCTGAAAAATTAACAATTCATTTACATCCAAGTTTAAAAAAATCTTATTACTCAATTTATGAAGGAAGGAAACTTGCAAGTCGAATAGATAAAAGCAAACCAAACTTTGAATATCTGCAAGAAAAATGGAATAATTCATCTTGGTCAAAATTATTTGACTAACTTAATTCATTTAATTTAACAGCAAAAGAACTCAAAATAATTTAGTAAATTTATTTTGTGAAACAAAGATTATATTTAGATACTTCTGTATTTGGTGGTCAATTTGATGAAGAGTTTTCCGAATTCACTATACCATTATTTGAAAGACTTTATAATGGAGAATTCACACTACTTTTTTCAACTGTAACTCAAGAAGAATTGGAGAATGCACCTGAGAAAGTTAAAAAACTAGTTACTCAAATTAAATCTGAGTCTACTGAGTTCTTGGAAATAACAGATGAAGCTGTTGATTTAGCAACTGAGTATATCAATCAGAAAGTTGTTGGACAAACAAGTTATGCTGACTGCTTACATATAGCTTTAGCAACTATTAACAAGGCTGATTATTTAATTAGTTGGAACTTTAAACATATAGTAAATGTTCTAAGGATAAGAGGTTACAATTCCATTAATATCAAAAATGGATATAAAATATTAGAAATTCGGTCACCAAGAGATTTTGCGATATATGAAGACGACAATTGAAAAACAATTTGATGCTGTAAAATTCATGCGTCAACAAAGAGAAAAATTAAGTGACAAATTAGCAAAAATGTCAAAGGCTGAAATAGTTGAGTACTTCAAAAAAAGAAAAAATGAAACGGTAGTGAAGCCTTGTGCATAATTCTTAGAGAATTATCCCATCACCATATCAAACGCTTCACACATTACTTTTATTGTTTTATCAATATCTTGTTCCTTATGTGCTGCGGAAACAAATCCCACTTCATAACCAGATGGCCCGAAGTAAACGCCGTTCTCCAATAAATAGTGATATACTTTTGCAAATAAACTCATCTTTCCGGAATTAATCTGATCGGCACGGTTCAGATGCGCCATATCTGAAAATGCAAACCAGAATATCGAACCAATGTTATAGATTGTAATTTCGTGGTTTTTTGCTTTGATGTGTTGTTTAATTCCATCTACCAGCTTATCTGTTTTGTGTTGTAAGTTTTGATAGAAATGCGGTTGCAGGCAAGCCGTCAGCTGTGCAATACCTGCACTCATCGCCACCGGATTACCACTCAGCGTTCCTGCCTGATACACCGGTCCTAAAGGAGAAACATGGTTCATGATTTCCTGGCTGGCACCATATGCACCAACCGGCATTCCACCGCCAATAATTTTTCCAAACGTAATAATATCCGGTTTAATTTCATATAAACCTGCAGCGCCTTCAAAACCCACACGAAAACCGGAAATCACTTCATCAAAAATCAGCAATACGTTATGTTGCGTACACAATTCGCGCAAGTGCAGCAAGAATTTATGCGACTGAATCAGCAGTCCGTTATTTGCAGGAATAGGCTCAATAATGATAGCTGCCACTTCGTGATGTAAATTATCCAAACAAGATTTTACTGCTTCTTCGTCATTTAATGGCAACACTATCGTTTCATTGGCAAATGCCGCAGGCACACCTGCAGAAGTAGACTCACCAAACGTAACCAATCCGGAGCCTGCTTTCACCAACAAAGAATCCACGTGTCCGTGATAGCAACCATCAAACTTGATAATTTTGGATTTGCCCGTGACGCCACGCGCTAATCGCAATGCTGACATCACCGCTTCTGTTCCACTGCTGACAAAGCGTATTTTTTCTATGTAGGAATGATTGGAAATAATCAATTCCGCTAGTTCATTTTCCAGTGCCGTTGGCGCGCCGAAAGAAGTACCGTTTTTAATGGTTTCAATAATTTTAGTTTCCACTTCATCATTAGCATGTCCTAAAATTAAAGGTCCCCAGGAACAACAATGGTCAACATATTCATTGCCATCTTCGTCCCAGATATGTGCGCCTTTTCCATTCTTGATAAAAACAGGCGTTCCGCCTACAGATTTAAAGGCACGAACCGGTGAATTGACACCACCAGGCATTAATGTTTTTGCTTTTTCAAATAATCTTTCTGAATTTTCTTGTTTCATTTTGTGTTGTTCTTTTGCACGCAAAGACGCAAAGCGCGCAGAGCGAGTTAATAATTTTTTTATGTTGATTTTGGTAACTGAATATAAAATTCGGAGTATTCATTCACCACTGAATCAAACCAAATTTTTCCATTCATACGTTCTATTATATTTTTACTGATTGCTAATCCTAATCCTGTACCACTAGATTTAGTGGTGAAATTCGGTTCAAAAATATGAGCTCTTTTTTCTTCCGGAATTCCAACGCCATTATCTTTTATGGTAATCAAAAAATAAGTGCTTTTGTCATTTACAATAATATCAATAATGCCTTGTTTGTTTTCAGGAATTGCCTGTGTTGAATTTTTAATAATATTGGTAAAGACGCGCATCAGCTGATCTTTATCACCTAAAACGATACATTCATTTTCCGGATAGCTTAAATTAATTTCCACATTATCACTTTCTCTGAATAATTCTACTGTAGACAACAAGATTGGTTCAATATCAATTTTGCGAAATTCACCTTGTGGCATTTTAGCAAAATCAGAAAAAGCAGTAGCAATGCCAGACAAGTTATCGATTTGCTCTATCATGCGTCTTGAAATGTTTTCTGTCAGTTCTTTTATGTCAGGTGAATTATCTTTTAGAGCGCGCTGTAAATGCTGAATACTTAATTTCATCGGTGTCAGCGGATTTTTGATTTCGTGTGCCACTTGCTTAGCCATTTCGCGCCATGCACCTTCCCTTTCTGACTTAGCAAGTAAGTCGGCACTTTTTTCCAATTCTCCTAACATGAGATTGTATTGTTTTACCAGCAATCCGATTTCATCATCATTTTTCCAACTAATGGGCACATTCGTTTTACCAAACTGAACACCTTTTATATTGTCGGAAATCAGCGTCAAAGAATTGGTAATGGAACGCGAAAGGAAAACGGCTAACAAGGCTGCTGCTATCAAAAACAATACATAAACATTTACGAGTGCCACCAAAAAATAAGATATATCTTCCTGAAAACTCTTTTGTTTTCCGTAATACGGAAAGTTAAAATAACCTAACACTTTTCCGTTACTTCTGAAAGGCTGATAAGCACTTAAATAAGTCAACTTTCCAATCTTTTCATCATGCACATACTTGGATTTACCTTTAATAATTAAATTAAAATAGGCATCTGCATCCATACGTGAAGAGACTAAATTTCGTTTAAAAATTTCAGGTTGTGAAGAATGTTGTAATTCACCTTTCGTGTTGTATACATTTATGTCTAACGCATGTATAGATGACAATACTTTAATTTTCTGTTGTATCACCTTATCAAATGTATTAGGTCCGTAAACCGGATAATCTTCAATATAATATTGTGCAACATTTTTCATTACGGAATTTACTTTTTTCAACAATCTGCTGTTGTGGTAAATGTTGTACTGATACTGAAAATATGCCATTGTAACTAAACCAATAATTGCCAATGAAAACAAGACCAATGCAATCATTGAATTCTGAATTTGTTTCTGTAATGTGTTTCCTTTCAGGAAATTTCGCACGGAATCTTCGCCCCAAAATCTGTTAGAAAACCCAACTAAATCCATTAGAATAAAAAACAACAAAAAGAAGATAACCATATAAGAAAAAACGGACAACGTACTCAGCGCCGGTCTGTTTTTTTCAGATAAAACCACCTGTTTGTCTTTACTGAAATAAATCATGTGATTATAATCATTGCTTTTATAAAAGCTAAAAACTTTATTTTTCTTTACTGGAAAATTAAAATCAACCTGAAACTCATAATCACCTTTTTGTTTCACTAAATATTTATTGTCGTAAATGGCATACGAAAAATTATCAAATTCTTCGTCGTAATAATTTTTCTGCTTCAATAATAATTCAGGATATGCACTGTAAGAACTGAAAATTTTAGGAACAAATTCGACAAATAAATAACCAAGATTTATCGAATCTTCTACCATAGGAAAATAGCCTAAATATTTTTCTCCGTTTTCTTTTATAGATAAATAATAAAATTGCGATGAAATACTTTTTGCTCTTTTATAGAATCTGATATTATTAAGTTTATTGAATTCCTTTTTAGCAATTCCAATTAACGGCATTCCGTCTTTATCAAAAGTATAGGTTGTTATGTCGTAACGGCGCAATAAGGGTTTAAAATACTTTGCAGAAATCCGTTTATCTACATCAACAGTAGACAAGTAAGGATTCTTGAAATAAGATTTTATAAAATTATCCTGCAGAATTAATTTTTCCGTTTCCGTAAGTGTGTATTCTTCGCCGATATCTCGTTCAGAAACCAACTCTTCCATTCTGTATTTTCTCTTTTCTATATCTTTCTGTCCGGTGTTATAAATTATAATTACAGAAGTTAAAAAGGCAATAAATGATAATAAAATCAGATTGGAAAGAAATTTGTATTTCTTATTACTTTGAAAAATAGATTTTTCGTAATAAAAAAACAGCACGAACGTAAACAACCACAGTAACAAAAAAAGCGCATACAACACATCCGTAAAAGCACCAATTATAAATCCGATAGAAAGTCCGAAAGCACCAAATATTAATACATAAAAAAAGAAATTACGTTCCAGTGTGTGTTCAAAAATCCATTTCATTAAAAACAACAAACACGAAAATCCTAATCCGAAAATAACTAAGCTAATCAGCGTGTATTTATCAAGTGTATTCACCAGATAAAAATTAAAACTGATAACGGAATTTTGTATGACACTTTGAATAATAAAAACCAGCACAAAATAGATGAACACCGGCAGCAATAACAGCCAGTTTTTATTTTTAACGGACACAGAATCTGTATCTATAAATCTGATTAATGAGAGCGACCATGCAACCAAAAAGGTACGAATCAGCAAGGTGCCAAGAGTATCACTTAAATAAGCAGATGCGTATAAATTAGAGGAAAACAATAAAGATGTTTTCGTAAGAGAAAATAATTTAAACTGATTAAATAAAATATCAATTAATAATGCGATAAAAAAGACCAGAAAAAATGCAACTAGATATTTCTTTCTATACAAAAGTTGTTTGATGATTTGATACATCGACCAGAACAATAAAATTAATCCGAGAATTTCGAGCAAGACGATGTACGGATTGTAAACAACTGGTGCGTTATCTGAAATGCGAATAGAAAATAAATAATTTCCGTGTTTATTTACGACTGCTGTTGTCTTATTCGTTTCTTTATTAGAAATAATAAAGCGCTTTAAAAACGGATGGTTCCACACAAATCCGTTACTGAGATATTTATTGCTGGTAGCAAACTGAAAATACACCGGAACCAAAGCGTAAAGATTCACCTTTCCGTCTTTTGATTCATTATGAATTACTTCGTAAAAGCCATTTCCTTCTTTTAAAAAATGAATTTCGTGCTCAGAAAGTTTATCTATATTTTCCGGAATAAAACTATTAGTTGACCAGTAAGTCAATAAATCATCATTATAGATATACAGTTGAATATTTTTATCTTCTTTGAGTTCGTCAATAATTTCTTTGGCTGCAGTATAATCTGCAGAAGCTTTTATAAGATTAGAATCATTTATTATTTTTTCTGCAGTGGTTTCTGTTTTATGTAACTTTCGTTCTATAATATTTTTTGCACGCTGAATTCCCGGCGAATACGTCTGAACGGTATCCACCAAAAAACATATCAACAGCAGCAACACACCGGAAAGTGCCGCCATTTTAATTTTATGTTGCTGGAAAAAACTCAAGGTGTGTCGTTAATTTTCTTTATTGATTTCTACTTTAGCAATATTCCAGATTTCGTCCAGTTGTTCCAAATTCATCGAATGCATATCCAGTTGTTGTTGCGTGGCATAATTTTCCATCCATTTAAAACGTTTCATAAATTTCTGGTTGGTTTTTTCCAGTGCCTGTTCAGCGTCTACTTTTATAAATCTGGAATAATTTATCATGGCAAACAACACATCACCAAATTCTAATTCAGTAGATTTTTCATCTTGCTGTTCTATGGCTTCTTTCAGTTCACCGATTTCTTCCATAATTTTATCCATCACCTGATCTTTGTTGTCCCAGTCAAAACCAACTGCTCTTACTTTATCTTGGATTCTTTGTGCTTTATTGATGGCTGGTAAAGAATTAGGCACGCCTTCCAAAACTGATTTTTTACCTTCTTTTAATTTTAGTTTTTCCCAATTCTTTTTAACGTCATCTTCATTTTCCACGTTCACCAGCTGACCTGTTTCAGGATCTCCATAAATGTGAGGATGTCTGAAAATTAATTTTTCACACACACCATTTAAAACAGTTTCTAAATTAAATTGTTCCTGTTCCGTTCCAATCTTAGCATAGAAAACAAGATGCAAAAACAAATCACCCAATTCTTCTTTAATTGACTTCCAGTCTTCTTTAATAATGGCATCAGACAATTCATAGGTTTCTTCAATCGTTAATTTACGTAATGACTGAACGGTTTGCTTTTTGTCCCACGGACATTTTTCACGCAAATCATCCATTATATGCAGCAATCTCTCAAAAGCCTCCAATCGTTTATCCATATAAATCTTTAAACAAAAATACTACTTTAAAACAAATAGTTATTTTTGATGTTGTTTATTCGCAATAAAATATGAAAAAATACTTGCCGGATATTAAAAACATCAACCCTGTTCAACAGGGTTTATTTATTGTTTTGATGATTACACTGGCATCTTTAAGCTGTTTAGTATTTAACCAAAAGAGCATGACAGCGTGGAATTTAATCATTTCGCCAATCTTACTTTATTGTTTTTACAATCCGGTTATCGGAATATTTCAGCAAAAACTGCTCCAATATGCTGTTTCATCCTTTTTTATCTTGCTAACTATTGCGGTTTTTACATGCATTTCAGGAAATATAGTATCTGACTTCTCCTTTAAACAAGTAAGTGAATTACATTATATAGCCGGACTGATTCTATTATTTTACGTATTGCTTTATTTTCTGTGCCTTGTGTTTAAGGGTATTCTTTCTCTTTTAAATGAAATTGATAACTAATCCTGTATCATTTCTTTTCTATCTTTGTGATTGAACTTAACGTTTATACTTCCGGAATAATTCCTAAATATTTGTTAACGTGAATATTCATTTTATCTATACCTTTATATTTATAGCATGGGAAGAGCCGCAATTAGAAATATTATATTATTGGCATTCATTTCTTTAGCCGGTATTATCGCCACTCAGATTTTCTGGATAAAGAAAGCTATTGATTTAAAGGAACAACAGTTTAATCACAGAGCGTATGTTGCTTTAAAAAGTGTTGCCGATCGTTTAATACAAGACTCTAAATACAAAGTGCAGTTAGACGGTATTAACAAGAAAGCATCTAATTATTACACCATAGATTTCAGTTCACCGGTAAATGTTACGATGCTGGAAAATTATCTGATTATCGAATCCAGGAATCAGAACCTGAATGCAGATTTTGAATATGGCATTTTTGAATGCACCACAGATTCCTTTTATTATGGAAGATATGTAGACATAAAAAATACCGGAAAACTGGAACGTTTACATATAAAACCAAAGCCATCAGAAAATTATTACATTGGTGTATTGTATCCTAAAAAACGAACGTATTTACAAGATGATTTTAAACTGCTCATTTTCTTTTCTGTAGTGCTTTTAATTGTTATTGGGTTCTTCACTTATACTATTCTGGTGATTCTTAAACAGAAAAAATTAAGCGAAATAAAAACTGATTTCGTTAATAACATGACGCATGAATTTAAAACACCCATTTCAACCATTGCCTTATCCAGTGATGTGTTGATGCGCGATGATATCATAAAGAATCCGGAGCGGCTAAAACATTATGCAACGATTATCAGCGAAGAAAATAAACGATTAAAAAGCCAGGTTGAGTCTGTGTTACAGGTTTCACAAATTGATTCACATAAAATTGCACTCAATATTACCAGTATTGATATGCATGCACTTATTGAGAACATATCAAAAAATATGGAACCAAGATTGGAACAACAGAATGGTACAATTAAGTTACAACTCAATGCTAAAAAAGTATTTGTTGCAGGTGATGAAGTGCATTTAACCAATATTTTGTATAACTTGCTTGATAATGCCATAAAGTATTGCGACAAAATTCCTGAAATACAGATAACTACACAGAATAAACACAAAGGCATAGAAATTTCAGTGAAAGACAATGGCAAAGGAATTGAGACAAGTTCTCAAAGCATGATTTTTGAGAAATTTTTCAGGGTTCCGAGCGGAAATTTACACGATGTAAAAGGTTTTGGATTGGGCTTGTTTTATGTTAAAAATATGATCAAATTGCACAAGGGAAAAATCGCCTTGCATAGTGTACCGAAAGTTGGTACCACATTTACGATATGGTTTCACACAAAAGATAAATAGATGGAAAAAACTAAAGTAAAAATTCTTTTAGCAGAAGATGATCCGAACCTTGGATTTGTGATAAAAGATAATCTAACTGATAAAGGGTATGATGTGACACATTGCATAAACGGACTGGAAGCTGAGCGCGTGATTTATAAAGAAAAATTTGACCTGTATCTTTTTGATGTAATGATGCCTAAAAAAGACGGATTCACGTTGGCTCAGGAAATAAGAGAAAAAAAAGATGAAACACCTATTATTTTCTTAACTGCAAGAGAAATGCAGGAAGATAAACTAAAAGGATTTACAGTTGGTGGCGACGATTACATCACCAAGCCTTTTAATTTTGACGAGTTAATCATGCGTATGGAAGCTATTCTTAAACGCACCAAATCCATTACACCGGAACAGAAAGAATTTGCCATTGGAAAATATATTCTAATGGTAGATGAACTGAAACTTTTAAACGGCAGCGAAACGGCTTCGTTAACCAAAAAAGAAGCAGCTTTACTGGAATATTTAGCAAAACACGCAAACCAGCCGGTAAAACGTGAAGATATGCTGGTAAAAATCTGGAAAGACGATAGTTATTTTGCCGGCAGAAGTATGGATGTTTATATCACTAAACTACGTAAATATCTAAAAGACGACCCAAATCTGGAAATCCAAAATGTACATGGTGTTGGTTTTAAATTGATAGTGAAAGAGTAAGTTAAATTCATACCTTATGGCATACCTTAGAGCATTATTGGTTTGGTTTATAATAATAGCAGTTGAAACCTGCCATGGAATTGCTCGAGCCTTATTTATTGTACCGCTAACCGGTGATTTCCGTGCAAGACAAATAGGCGTTTTCATTGGTGCATTGCTTGTTTTTTTTACAACGATACTTTTTATAAGATTTATAAATACAACAAAAAAATCAACTTTATTATCAATTGGATTTGGCTGGGTTTTCCTAACGTTGCTATTTGAAATAATACTTGGAAGGCTATTAGGTTATAGCTGGAACAGGCTGTTAGCTGATTACAATCTATTAAAAGGAGGTTTGATGCCAATTGGCTTATTACTTATGGTATGCTCACCATTATTGGCTGCTAAATGCAGAAATCTTCTACATTAATGCTATTTATTTGCCAGTAAATACATCACTGCCATTCTGATGGCCACACCATTTTCTACCTGATCCAAAATGATGGAATGTTCGCTGTCTGCAACATCACTGGTAATTTCCACACCACGATTAATGGGACCCGGATGCATGATAACAATTTCCTTGTCCAGCTTTTCTAAACGCTGACGGTTAACACCAAAATACAATGCATATTCGCGTAGCGACGGAAAATATTTCGTGTTTTGACGTTCTAACTGAATGCGCAAAACATTTGCCACATCGCACCACTGTAATGTTTCATCAATATTGTGAGAGACATGCACTCCAAGCTTTTCTATATGCTTCGGAATTAAAGTAGATGGACCACACAATGTAACATCAGCACCCAATTTTTTCAGGCAAAAAATATTAGACAATGCTACACGCGAGTGCATGATATCACCAAGTATTGCAATCTTTTTCCCATTTAAATCACCGATTTTTTCCTGCATCGAATAAGCATCCAGCAAAGCTTGTGTCGGATGCTCGTGTGTACCATCACCCGCATTTACGATATGTGCATCTATTCTTTCAGATAAATAATGAGCGGCACCAGGACTGGCGTGTCGCATCACTATCATATCCACTTTCATAGATAAAATATTATTCACTGTATCTAACAACGTCTCTCCTTTTTTTACTGAAGATGAGGAAGAGGAAAAATTAATGATATCTGCAGACAATCTCTTTTGTGCAAGTTCAAAAGAGATTCTGGTTCTGGTAGAATTTTCAAAGAATAAATTAGCTATCGTAATATCTCTTAATGTAGGAACCTTTTTTATTGGACGATTAATGATCTCTTTAAATTGAGTGGCTGTTTGTAAAATCAACTGAATATCATCTACTGTTAAATGCTCAATTCCGATGACATGTTTTGAACTTAGCTGGCTCATATTTTAGTTGTAAGTGGTAAGTAGTAAGTTTTTACTCCTACTTTTATTATCAATCTTTTATTACACTATCCTACCTATTTCCCTTTAAGGGTATAAATACTACTTCATTTTTTTCAGTTGCATTCGCTGCCCAGCGCACTTCCACATCTACTTTTTCTATAGTATCAACTATATTTCCAACAAAATCCGGCTGTATCGGCAACTCGCGGTTAAATCGTCTGTCTATTAAAACCAGTAGTTCTACTTTCAACGGTCTGCCAAAAGACAACAAAGCGTCCATTGCTGCACGAATGGTTCTGCCTGTGTATAAGACATCATCAATCAACAATACATTTTTCTCTTCTATATGAAAATCTATTTCCGTGACTTTAGCATTCAGTGATTTGCCACGTCTAAAATCATCTCTATGAAAAGTAGTATCAATTTTTCCAAATGGTATCGACTGTCCGGTTAAGTCAAAAATTTTCTGATGAATTTTCTCAGCCAACAATACACCTCTTGGTTGTACACCAATAATAACTGAATTCTGAAAATTAATGGATTCGATAACTTCTCTGCTCAACCGCTCTATTGTCAGTTGGATTTGATTGCCGTTTAGTAGTATGGTATCCGACATTGATACAAAAGTAAGAAAAAAACCGGATAAGCACCTTGTAAACACTCATTTTTATTACTTTTAATGCAAATAATATAAGATGCCTACTGTTAGTATCGTTTTTGCAGCCATTGCCGGTTTTATTCATGTGCTATTTTTCCTGATGGAAAGTGTTTGGTGGATGCATCCAAAAGTGCATAAAAATTTTGGAATAAAAAGCTTTGATGAAGCAACACAATTTAAACTATCCTTCTTCAATCAGGGATTCTATAATTTATTTTTAGCCATTGGTATTTTTGCCGGAATTTATCTGTTGAAATATCAAACTTCTTCAAATGGAATTACATTGATGCTGTTTTGTTGCGCAAGTATGTTCGCAGCATCTATCGTATTATTGGTCTCAAAACCCAATATGCTTCGCGGTGTATTTATTCAAGGTCTTTGTCCTCTAATTGCTATTCTAACCTGGTGGTTGTTCAAAAATCAGTAAGTAAATGTATCGATTACCAGAATTAAAAAAAGATAGTTTTGGCCGATTAATTGCGGACAATAAAACCATTTCTTTAGATGATTATCTTAAAAGTTCAGACGAGCCCGAAAACGATGAAGCTACAGACAGACTTAAACAACATCCGATAAAATTATTTTTTCGTGCCATTGGCTCACCTGCTGTGATCCTTAATAAATCTGGCAGACTGATTAGCACCTTATTTAATACATTTTATCTTCCTGCACAAAACAAACGTCTTCAGCGATTAAAACAAATTGGATTTATCGAACAGATTCCTTCTCAAAAGCAATTGTGGTTTGGTGCCTATGATATGCTACGTTATTTCATTTCTCCGGGTGCTGCCAGTTACTATAAAACAAAAAATATCAACTTCACCTTTCATCAGGTATTGCGCTTTTTAAACGACCCATCTGGTATCTCAGATCCTATTGGTATACGTGTTCCGAGAGATACTATTATTTGTCACTTGCTGGAAGTAGTCCATGCAAATCCCGTATATGATTTGCAATTATTAGATCAGTTTGATGATGGTTTGGCGGAAATGGAAAAACAAACCCAGCAAATGCTGGATAAAACACATCCAAGATACAATTCAATAATGGCTATAACTGAAGATAAAAACTATCATGCTCTTCTATTGAATTATGTGAAAACATACCGAACGAATCCGGCTGCACGTCAGATGATTCGAGCTTCCGGTGCTGCCAGAGAAAATGCGCATTTTTTATTGGCTGAATGCATGTTCGGAACACTGCCTTCAGCATTTCGGTATTTTAATCGCTTGCCAAATTCATTTTTTGAGTTATGGAAACATGCAAGAAATGAAAAAAATATTCACCCTAAATACTGTGATGAATGGGTTGTGCAACAATTTAAAGATAGAAATTTACTAAACTAATCTTTAAAATTTCACAGGACAACCATAGGATTTATTAGTACCAAATTCCTGATTATAAATCACCATTTTGTCGATGTGCTTCGCTGCTTTTGCCAAACACACAATAATCCCTTTGCTTGTTTTAGACTGACCTGGTTTATAGGTATCACTAATCATGGCTGTTGTTTCCTTGAAAGTAGGTGTAAGTTTTTCCGGTTGTGCCGGTTCCATCATATTGTAAATAGAACCAAACGATAAAGGATACTGAGACACAAAACCTTTAGATCCGGTTTCTGTTCCATAAAATTTTAAAGAAACAAATAATGCATCACTTGCTGCAGTACTTAATTTAATTTCAGACGAAGTTGTATTGGTTGCTTTTATTTCTACTTCTGCCAATTCATAGGCAAATCGCTGTGAAATATCATCCGGAATAACGACAGCAACACCTCTTGGAATTGGAAATCTGGTCAACTTTACAATAGTTACTTTCATGCCGTTGTTTAATAAAATCTCATTGGGTGTATCCTGAAAAGTATAATCTTTAGTATCAACAGTGAAGTTGACATGCAACACAGAATCAGCTTTTTTCTTTTCAGCTTTTATATCTTTTGGCGGTGCAGGCGGTGGCGTATTTTTCTTGTTATCACCTGCTTTTACTATTAATATTCCTAAAATAAATACAGATAAAACACAGATTGGAAGCAATAATTTTTTCATTTGAATTCTATTATTTATAGTTATTATTTAGTGTATACACAAGGCAAGTTACAAAATTATGCCAAATTGCATTGACTATTTTAACATGAAATATCAAAATCTATGCCTTAAATTCAAGAATACATTTATGTAGTCATAATTTGTGTACGTTTCTCCTATTGAAAATAAAACATTATATTTCAAAAGTAACTAATGTTACCATCCGGCATAGTCATATTGCATAAGTTTGCGAATAATTATAAAAACAACATGGAAATAGCAGGACTTTTATTAGCAGCATTAGTAGGAATTTCACTTGGATTGATCGGCAGTGGTGGCTCTATACTCACCGTTCCGATTTTAGTATATGTGATGGGTGTAAATCCGGTTTTAGCAACGGCCTATTCGTTATTTATAGTCGGAACAACTGCATTAATAGGTGGCATCCAAAGTGCCATCCAAAAGAAAGTCGATTTTAAAACAGTATTGATTTTTGGAATTCCGTCAATTGTCGCAGTTTACAGTACCAGATTGTGGATACTTCCAATAATTCCGAATGAACTTTTTACAATAGGCACTTTTGCTGTCACTAAATCAATAGCATTAATGCTTTTATTTGCCATTGTAATGATTCTGGCATCTATAAGTATGATTCGTCCTTCAAAAAAATCATCTGATGAAGATGAAGAGGCACCCATGAAATACAACTATCCAATGATTTTACTGGAAGGTGCAGTGGTCGGAATCCTTACCGGCTTGGTCGGTGCAGGTGGCGGATTCTTAATCATACCGGCATTAGTACTAATGGCACGTATGCCAATGAAACTTGCTGTAGGCACTTCTCTCTTTATAATTGCCGCAAAATCATTAATCGGATTTACCGGCGACCTACAAGGAAACCAGGAAATTGATTGGGTTTTACTAATGAAATTTACAGCATCAGCAGTGGTCGGAATTTTTGCAGGCATTTATCTGTCTAAGAAAATTGCAGGTGAAAAACTTAAAACTGCATTTGGTTGGTTTGTCTTACTAATGGCTATCTATATTATCATCAAAGAAACCATTCTTAAAAACTAGTACTATCTAATCATAAAATGATATTGGTTATTGTTTCCTAAGTAACTTTTGTTACCATTTCACAGAAAACAACTTAACATCTTTGCATTAACAAAATTATTCAACAATAAAATACAAAAATATGAAAGTAGAACAAATTTACACAGGATGTTTAGCACAGGGTGCTTACTACATCACATCAAATGGCGAAGCTGCCATTATTGATCCATTACGTGAAGTACAACCTTATCTGGATCGCGCAACTAAAGACGGTGTCAAAATAAAATACATCTTTGAAACTCATTTCCATGCAGATTTCGTATCAGGCCACGTGGATTTAAGCAACAAAACAGGAGCTTCAATTATTTACGGTCCAAATGCAACCTGCGAATTTAATTGCATATCTGCAAAAGACGGCGAAGAATTTAAATTGGGTGATGTAACCATTAAAGTATTACACACACCTGGTCATACAATGGAAAGTACAACCTTTTTATTGAAAGATGAAAATGGAAAAGATTATGCAATTTTCTCAGGAGATACTTTATTCTTAGGTGATGTTGGTCGTCCTGATTTAGCGCAGAAAGCAGCAAATATGACAAAGGAAGATTTAGCAGGTTTGTTGTATGACAGCTTAAACAATAAAATCATGCCTTTGGCCGATGATGTGATTGTTTATCCGGCACACGGTGCAGGAAGTGCATGCGGAAAAAACATGATGAAAGAGACGGTGGATACACTTGGAAATCAAAAAAGAATGAACTATGCATTAAACCAACCAAACAAAGAGGAATTTGTAAAAGCAGTTACAGATGGCTTACTTCCGCCGCCGGCTTATTTCCCGATGAATGTTGCAATGAATAAAAAAGGGTATGATTCTTTTGAATCTGTATTAAATAACGGCATGAAACAATTAACGGCAGAAGAAGTGGAAATGATTGCTGAATCAATGGATGCTTTAATCTTAGACTCCAGAGATCACAATGTATTTTACAAAGGATTCATTCCACAGTCTATAAATATAAGCCTGAACGGAGATTTTGCTCCATGGGTAGGTGCTTTAATTGCAGATGTAAAACAACCTTTAATATTAGTAACGGATCCCGGTGCAGAAGAAGAAACCGTAACTCGATTAAGCAGAGTAGGCTTTGACAATTTATTAGGCCATTTAAAAGGTGGATTTCAGACCTGGTTAGATTCCGGAAAACAAGTGGATGTTATCGACAGAATTACACCGCAACAATTTGCTGGCGACTTTAAATTAGGTGAAACTAAAGTTATTGATGTTCGTAAAGAAAGTGAATATGCGGCAGAACACATTGAAGAAGCTTACAACCGTCCATTAGCATACATCAACGATTGGATAAAAGAAATTAATCCATCTGAACACTTCTTCATGCATTGTGGTGGTGGTTACAGAAGTATGTCAGCTGCTTCCATCCTTCAGGCAAGAGGCTATCGCAATTTCACAGAAGTTAGCGGCGGATTTGGAGAAATTTCAAAAACAAACGTTCCAAAAACAAATTTCGTTTGTCAGAGTAAAATGATGAACGTATAAAAAACAACACATAATTTGTACAAGGCAATTAAAGAAAATTGCCTTGTACCTATATTTTCTAAAAAATAAAAATCTAAAAATAACTGACATGATGAATTTATTTAAATCTCTGTTTGCAAAAAAAGAAACCGTAAATATTGGAGCACTCATACAGGAAGGTGCCTATTTAGTGGATGTTAGAACAGCCGGTGAATTCTCCGGTAGTTCTATCAAAGGCTCAGTAAATATTCCATTAGACAAAATAGCTTCACAAATAGCGAAATTCAAAGACAAGAAAAACATTATCGTTTTTTGCAGAAGTGGAAACAGAAGCAGTCAGGCTAAATCTATCTTACAAAGAAATGGCATCACCAATGTAATTAATGGTGGTTCTTTCGGAAATGTAAAACAATATGTAAAATAAAAGTATGAGACTCCTGATTTTTATAGCATCTATTTTTATGTTGTTCTCTTGTAACTCAACAGGTGCAGCACAAAAAGAAGAAATCATTGTAGATGTTCGAACGGTTGAAGAATGGAATCTGGATGGACATGCCGATTGTAGCGTAAATTATCCGTTAGATCAGTTTGAATCAAAAATTGAAGAATTAAAAAACTATAAAAATGTCATCATAGTTTGCAGAAGTGGCAACAGAGCGGAACAAGCAAAAGAAATGCTTGAAAGCGCAGGATACACAAATGCTGAGAACAAAGGTCCATGGCAAAATATTACTTGTACTAAATAAAAAAGCTATTCTATGAATTTAATTGAACTTATTAAACAACCCTGGCCCTGGTATGTCGCCGGCCCGCTGGTAGGACTTACCGTTCCTGTATTATTGCTGATAGGTAATAAAACATTTGGAATCAGTTCATCTTTACGACATGTATGTGCAGCTTGTCTGCCTGCCAATATTCCATTCTTTAGTTATGATTGGAAAAAAGAAATCTGGAATTTATTTTTTGTTGCAGGTATCTTATTAGGCGGAATGATTGCGGCATTTTTGCTGGCAAACCCAAACCCTGTTATCGTTAATCCTGCTTTAGTTGCAGAACTTAAAGGCTACGGCATTACAGATTATTCTGGCTTGGTTCCTGTACAAATTTTCAACTGGGCAAACTTACTGACACTGAAAGGATTTATTATGGTCGTCATCGGTGGATTTGTTGTTGGTTTTGGTACACGTTATGCAGGTGGCTGCACCAGCGGTCATGCAATCATGGGTATTTCCACCTTGCAATGGCCATCCGTTATTGCAACTTGTTGTTTTATGATTGGAGGCATCATCATGGCAAATTTCATTTTACCTTACATTCTATCCTTTTAAATAAAAATTTATGCAAAATACAGAACCTAAATTAGTAGAAACAAATACGGATTTTGAAGTCCGTTCACTGGACACCATTTGTGTGAATGAAAGTCATCTCACTCATAAATGGTACTATAATTTTAAATATACTGCTGTTGGTATAGCCTTCGGAATTGTGTTTGTAAAAGCAGAAATCATCAGTTGGTTTCGCATTCAGGAAATGTTCCGTTTTCAATCCTTCCATATGTATGGTGTAATCGGAAGTGCTGTTTTAGTTGGAATGATTTCCGTATTTTTAATAAAGAAATTCAATATCAAAACTATATACGGAGAGACCATAGAATTTCATCCTAAAACCTTTAACAAAGGACAAGTATATGGCGGATTGTTATTTGGTTTTGGATGGGCAATAACTGGTGCATGTCCGGGACCGCTGTTTGCACAAATAGGATCTGGCGGAACTGTAATTGCCATTTCACTTTTGAGTGCTATTGCCGGAACCTGGGTGTATGGTTTAGTCAGAGAGAAATTACCTCATTAAAAATTCAGCAAAGATGAAACAAAACGATTCTGCTAATAAAACTACGGAAAAAGAAATTTTAGGGATTATGAATCGTCTGTTATACATTATCCTGTTCATGCTGGTGGCAATTATTGTGTTGCCATTAATCGTGTTTTACAGAGATGACATTGAACAGTTCTTCTTAAAGAAAAAAACTGCAGATATCAATACTGTTGTTGCCACTACAGTGCAGCCAGATGCAAAGCCAAAAGAGAATTTCTGGATTGCACCTGATATTAATGAAATATCCGATAATACACTCAAAGAACAAGTATTGTATGGCAAAGAACTTATCATGCATACCTCTAAGTATCTGGGACCAAAAGGTAGTGTAATGAGCATCAGTAATGGCATGAACTGTCAGAATTGTCATCTCGATGCAGGAACCAAAACATTCGGAAATAATTACGGTTCCGTCGCATCTACTTATCCTAAATTCAGAGCCAGAAGCGGAAGTGAAGAAAACATCTACAAACGTGTAAATGATTGTTTTGAACGCAGCTTAAACGGAAAAGGATTAGATACATTGGGAAAAGAAATGCAGGCAATTAAAGCCTATATCACCTATCTCGGAAGCAATGTCAAAAAAGGAGAAAAAGCAGCTGGTTCTGGTTTTAAAGATCTGGCTTATCTAGACAGAGATGCTGATGCAAAAAATGGAAAAGAAGTGTATGTTGCAAAATGCCAAAGTTGCCATCAGGCAAATGGCGAAGGTACTTTAAATCCTGAAGGTACAGAATATGCGTTTCCACCACTTTGGGGCAAAAACAGCTACAATGACGGCGCAGGTCTTTACCGAATCAGCAATTTTGCTAAATATGTAAAATACAATATGCCACTAGGTGTTACACACGACAACACTCAACTAACTGATGAAGAAGCCTGGGATTTGGCAGCATTCGTCAATTCACAACCAAGACCGCATAAAAATACACCAAAAGACTGGCCTGATATTTCTAAAAAACCGGTGGATCATCCTTTCGGACCTTATGCTGATAAGTTTGCACAGGCTCAACATAAGTTTGGTCCTTTTCAACCTATCGCAGATTTTCAAAAGAAAAATAGTAAGAAATAATTCAACTTTTTTTAAACAAAGCAGCCATGGAAAATAACAGAAGAGACTTTCTAAAAAAACTGGGAACCTTGAGTGCAGGACTTGGTTTATTGGCTGCAGCACCTTTAGATGCTGTATCCAAAAGTGCTAAATACGCTAAAAAAAAGAAAAGCACTCAACAGAATGATAAACCATTTACCGTCTCTATCCTTCAAACTACGGATGTGCATTGCCAGGTGCATCCTCATGATGAGCTGTTTTGGGAAAATGAAAAATCGGTCTTTAGAAAAACTGGCGGCTATGCACATTTAGCAACCTATTTGGAAAAAACCCGAAAAAAATACGAACATAGTTTTTTAATAGATACAGGCGATATGTTCCAGGGCAG
>DAOORG010000003.1:0-7202 GCA_035389165.1 Chitinophagales bacterium | reverse complement strand
GAAAAAAATACGAACATAGTTTTTTAATAGATACAGGCGATATGTTCCAGGGCAGCGAACTGTCTGTAAAAACAATGGGTAAAGCCATGACGCCGATTTTAAATGCACTAGGCTATGACCTTTATCTACCCGGAAATTGGGAAGTAATTTATTACAAGAAAGCCATGCAAACGCTGTTGGGTTCTTTAACAGCACCTAAGGTTTGCGCCAATATGTATCACGATTTAGGTGAAGGTAAAAAAGGAGAATTAATATTTCCGGCTTATCACATCTGGCAAGTAAATGGTGTTAAAATAGGCTTTATCGGATATACAGATCCATTGGTTCCAATCCGACAATCGCCGAATTACAGCAAAGGAATTATCTATACAAAACCGGAAGAAAATCTAGCGCATTATGTTGATGTATTGCGCAATCAGGAACAATGTGCTTTTGTTATGATCGTTGCGCACTTAGGATTGTCACAACAAATCCACTTAGCCAATCTTCCGGAATGCGAAGGTGTTGATTATATTTTAGGTGGCGATACACATGAACGAGTAAGGGAACCCATTATTTGTAAATATGCAAAAGTGGTGGAACCAGGTGCTTTTGGTTCTTTTGTCGGAAGACTTGATTTAACCATCCAAAATGGAAAAGTAATTAAAGATGAATATACGCTGGATGAAATAACAACATCCACATACAAATCATCTAACACAATTACTCAATTAATTGAAGAAAACGAAGCACCTTTTAAAGTTGATATTTATAAAATAGCAGGTTACAGCACCATTCCGTTATTCAGATATTTTGTGGTGGAAAACACTATAGATACTTTAATTCTGGATGCGTTAAAATGGAAAATGACTGGTGTAGATATTGTATTATCTAACGGATTCAGATTTTGTCCGCCACGCTCTACACCAGACCATACAGGAAATATTCCAATCACTAATGGTTTTGTCTATGACATGCTTCCGGTAGACAGCACAGTAAGAACCGGAACCGTTACCGGCAAACAAATACAGGAATGGCTGGAAAAAGAATTAAATAATGTTTTTGCAGAAAATGCTTCCGAACGCTTTGGTGGCTGGGTCATAAAATTTAAAGGCATGCAAATTTCGTTTAAAGCGTTTGCACCAAAAGGCAAACGAGTGGAATCTGTTGTAATAGGAAACAATCCGTTGGACCTTGAAAAAAATTACCGCATTTGTGCTTGTGAACGAGATGGCGACCCGATGGATATGCTATGCAGAATGAAAGGTGTAGCAGATGCTAAAAACACACCATATACTTTACATTCCGTAATGAAAGAATACCTGAAAGAAAACTCACCGGTAACTCCATCATTACCATTATCAGCAAAAATTACAGATGCACCGCAAACTTTATTATCACAAGTGCATGGTGTTAAATATCAATTTCGTTAATCTTAAAAAGTAAAATTATGTATAAAATAGTAAGCACCGTATTAATGGCATTTATTCTACTTTCAGTAGTTGCTAAAGAAGGAAAAAACAAATCTAAAAACAACGTACACAAAATAATATTTCAGCTGACAACCAATGATACTATGGCGCATAAAGCGCTGATGAAGCAGCTTAACAATATTACGACAGTAGCACCAACCACTAAAATAGAAATTGTTTGTCACGGACCCGGACTGGAAATGCTGATTACTGAAAAGTCAATCGTTCATCAGAAAATAAAACAGCTGAGTGCAATAGGCGTTTCCTTTATTGCGTGCGAATTTTCAATGAAAGAACGCAATGTTCCGCAGGATAAAATCATTCCTGAAGCTGGCTATGTGAAAGCTGGTATTATTGAAATAGTAACTAAACAGGAACAAGGCTGGAGTTATATCAAATCCGGTTTCTAATACCTTTTATGTAAAAATTTAATTACTTCTAATTTTTAACTATCATGAAAAAACAGTTTTTCATACTGTTACTGGCATTGCTATTTTCAAAAGTCAGCATTGCGCAACATCAGGAAATAAATGAGAAACCAAGCATGTGGAAAGGCATGAAAAATAGAACAAAAGACTCTACCACTTTTTTGCATGCCATTAAATCAGGTAAGGTGGATGTTCATTTACGCTATTTCTTTATGGCAACAGATAATCAAAAAGGATTAACTGATTATTTTGCTAATGCAATAGGTGGAGCTTTACGATATGAAACCGCTCCTTTTCATGGGTTTCAGGTCGCAGCCAGTGGCTCATTTATTTTCAATATAGGTTCTTCTGACCTCAGTAAACCTGACTCCATCACCGGACAAATGAACAGATACGAAATTGGATTATTCGATATTGAAAATCCAAAGAATAAAAAAGACATTACCGATTTAGAAGAATTCTATATCAAATACAATATCAAAGAATCTCACATAATTTTTGGACGGCAATTCATAAATACACCATTTATCAATCTTCAGGATGGCAGAATGCGACCGACTGCTGTAGTCGGACTTTGGTCTGAAATTAATGCTATAAAAAAACTCCATCTAGAAGGCGGTATTCTGTACAATATTTCACCAAGAAGCACCATAAAATGGTTTTCACCTGGTGAATCCATCGGCGTATATGCTACCGGTGTAAATACTGATGGCACAAAAGCACTTTATGCAGACTCTTTAGAAAGTAAAATAATTTTCATTGCCGGTGCAGACTGGAAACCTAATAAATATTTTAAGCTACAGGTTTGGGAACTTTTTACGCATAATATTTTTAATACTGTAATGATACAAACTGATATACAATATCCTTTTAAAAAAGGTTCTACGCTTTTTGCATCAGGTCAGATGATTCGACAGGATGCTGTAAAAAATGGTGGAAATGAAGAGGCCGCAAAAACATATTTCGAAAAAAACGGAAAAGCCATGACGTTTGGTGCGCGGTTGGGCTGGAAAAACAAAGAAATTGAAGTGAGCATGAATTACAACAGAATTACAGACCATGGTCGATACTTAATGCCACGTGAATGGGGACGCGAACCCTTCTTTACATTTTTACCAAGAGAACGCAACGAAGGTTTCGGTGATGCTCATGCTGTAATGGGAAAAATAAATTATTCAATTACTAAAATAAAACTAAAACTATCCTTGGCAGCAGGTTATTACAAACTTCCGGATGTTAAAAATTTTCGATTGAATAAATATGGCTTGCCAAGTTATACGCAGATAAACGCAGATATACGTTATACATTTCCAAAAAAATTCAGTGGTCTGGAAGCACAGCTTTTAATTGCCGGAAAAATTAACAGTGGAGAAACGTATAATAATGCTAAATTCGTCATTAATAAAACCAATATGGTTTTATACAATTTTGTACTGAATTATCATTTTTAAATAGCATGACGAATAAAGTGGATTTCTCTTCCGTGTTTGAACCGGAATTGGTAAAAGAAATATTTCAGTTTGGCGATGTTAAGCACTTCAAAGAAGGTGATGTTATTATGGACTACGGAAAGTATGTCCGTATGATGCCAATTATTACAAAAGGTACGGTAAAAGTTTTCAGAATGGATGATACAGGAAAGGAATTATTGCTGTATTATCTTACGAATAATGAAAGCTGCTCTATGGCTTACAGTTGTTGCCTGGAAGCAAAGAAAAGTGAAGTAAGAGCTATTGCTGAAGATGATGTGGAACTCATTGCCATACCGCACCTCAAATTGGATGAGTGGTTGTGTAAATATCCAAGTTGGAAAAATTACATCATGCACAGTTTTAACGAAAGGTTTATAGAGTTACTTAAAACAATAGATGCCATTGCATTTGAAAAACTGGATGAACGTTTAATCAATTATCTGAAAAAAAAGTCAGAAGTTTTTGGCAAATCAGCCTTACAACTTTCCCATAATCAGATTGCAGAAGAAATGGGCACCAGCCGTGTAGTGATTTCTCGATTATTGAAACGACTCGAAAACGATCAGAAAATTTTATTATACAGAAATGAAATTAAATTACTGAAAGCACTCTGATTTTTCGAACATTCATACTGAATACATTTCTCATTTATAGAATAAAAAATATGCTGCGTCATCGTCTTCTGATACTTCTATTTTCAATTTTTGGTGGCTTAGAACTATCGCTTGCACAACAAGACGTTCTGACAAATACCATACAAACAATTGCACAAGACGCAAAAGGAAAAGTAAGTGTGGCTGCTTTTTGTATTGAAGACAGTACTTCCATCTCCTACTATGGCGATGAATTGTGTGTGATGCAAAGTTCGTTTAAGTTTCCAATTGCAATAGCGATATTGGACAGAGTAGACAAAGGTGAATTTTCACTGCTACATAAAATCCACATCACACCTAAGGAAATGACAAAAGATACATGGAGTCCGCTGCGTGATTCTCTTCCGGATGGCAATGTGAATATAACATTCGAAACGCTGTTGAAATTTATGGTATCACACAGTGATAATGTTGCGTGCGATGTACTGCTGCACCATCTTGGCAAACCGAAAGTAGTGGAGAAATTTATCCAAAAAAATGGGATTGAAGATTTCTACATTAAATACAATGAAAAAAAAATGCAGCAAAAATGGCAACGTCAATATAAAAATGTTTGTTCACCAAATGCAATGATACAACTACTGACAAAATTATACCGACACCAAATTCTGTCGCCGGAAAGCTCCTCATTTTTGTATCAAATAATGACAGAAACATCCACCGGTAAAAATAGAATTGTAAAACTGCTTCCGGAACAAACTATTGTTGCACATAAAACAGGAAGTTCCGGCACCAAAGAAGGACTCACTTCCGGCGTTATTGATGTTGGCATCATCACCTTACCAAACGGAAAACATGTAGCCTTAGCAGTTTTTGTGAATGATGCATATGCAGAGTATGATGTACTGGAAAATGTGATTGCCCGAATTGCAAAAGAAGTGTACGAACATTTTAATAAATAAATGGACTTAAAACTGAACTGGAATAAACAGCTTCATCATCACTACTATTCATTTCTTTTCGTTAACTTTAAGAATGAATGATTCTGCTGCTTTGATTAAAAAACTTATACTTATCTTTTTAGTGGTTGCCGGATTATACTTAGCAGAGGAATTTCTGATTCCATTATGCTTAGGTGGTTTACTCGCAGCACTTTTTCTTCCTTTTTGCAAATGGATGGAAACAAAAAAAATCCCGAAAATACTGGCAGTTTTTATTTGCCTTTTAGTGCTTTTATCTGCCATTATAGGCTTACTCATGTTATTAAGCTGGCAAGTTTCCAAGCTTACCGGTGATTTGACCTTCCTGAAACAAAAGGCCATTGACTCATTCGATAAAATACAGTTATACATTTTTCATCATTTTGGAATTTCAGCTTCAGCACAATCACAGCTAATTAAAGACCAGCAAACTACTTTTACCGGTTTTGTAGAATCTTTGTTTGGCTCTATGAAAAACATATTCAGCGGTTTCATTTTAACGGTAGTTTATTTCTTTTTACTCTTGTATTACAGAAGCCATATCAAAAACTTTATGTTGAAATTAGCACCGGCTTCCAAACGCGAAGAAACGGAACATGTAATTTATAGTGCAGCAAAAGTATCCACTCAATATTTACAAGGGCTCAGTAAAATGATTGTTTGCTTATGGATTATGTACAGTATCGGTTTTTCAATTGTCGGAGTAGATAATGCCATTTTCTTCGCTGTTTTATGTGGCTTACTTGAAATCGTTCCTTTCATAGGAAACCTTACCGGAACAAGTATCACCGTTTTAGTAGCGGCTGCACATGGCGCAAGTTTAGCAATGCTGGGTGGAATTGTGATAACCTATGGTGTCGTGCAATTTATTCAAGGCTGGGTGCTCGAGCCACTAATTCTCGGACCACACGTTAAAATAAATCCACTGTTTACTATACTTGCACTTGTTATAGGTGAAATAATCTGGGGAATTCCAGGCATTGTGCTCGCAATTCCGTTAACTGCCATTTTGAAAATTATTTGCGATCACATAGAAAGCATGAAACCTTATGGGTTTCTTATTGGTGAGATTGAAACAAATCATACACCACCAAAATTTATCAGTAAAATTAAAAGCTGGTTTACTTAAATTTGTTTCATTTAAAATTTCTAATTACATTAAAGCAAACATGAAATTTCTGCTGTCTTTATTAATCACTTATTTCGTATCTATCCATTTTGTCACTGCAGAAACATTTGTATTTATAGGTTCTTACAATTACGACAAAAACAAAGAAGGTATTTTTGTTTACCAATTGGATACGCTCACAGGCACTCTAACTAAAGTGACTGCTGCAAAAGATGTTTTAAATCCATCTTATTTTACTTTATCGCAGAACGGTCAATTTTTATTTTCGTGTACAGAAACCAGAACACCTGGTAATGGAAGCATCAGCAGTTATCAATTTGATGCCATTTCAAAAACATTATCGTTTATTAATACACAAAAAACCGGTGGAGAAAATCCCGTTTATGCCGCATTGGATAAACAGGAAAATCATGTACTTGCTGCCAATTACAACGACGGAAGTATTTCTGTATTTCCCATTTTAGAAGATGGCAGTATTGCTTCTAAAACACAGTTTATTGCATATGAAGACAGCAGTATTGATAAAGGCAGACAAACGCGTTCACATATTCATGCGGCAGTTTTTTCTTTAGATGGTAAGTTTGTTTTTTTGCCGGATTTAGGTGCCGACAAAATACGTGCTTACGAATTTGATGCTACAAATGAACAACCTTTACAATTAACCCTACCACCATTTATTCAATCAATTCCCGGCAGTGGACCGAGACATTTCATTTTTCATCCAAATGAAAAATTTGGGTATTGTATTGAAGAATTATCCGGCACAATCAGTTCTTATGCTTATGAAAATGGAAAAATAAATACGATTCAGCGAATTGCTACTCATCGTAAAAAATACAAACAAGATTTCAGCAGCGCCGATATTCATATTTCTCCTGATGGAAAATTTCTGTATGCATCTAATCGAGGCAACGAAAATAATATAGCTATTTTTTCCATTCAGGAAAACGGAACACTAAAATCAGTTGGCTATCAAACTACCTTTGGAAAAACACCACGTAATTTTTCTATAGATGCAAGCGGTAAATTTTTAATCGTTGCGAATCAATCAACCGGAACAGTTATTGTATTTAAGCGAAATCAAAAAAACGGATTATTGACAAAAACCGGAAATGAAATCAAAATAGAAAACCCAACTTGTGTGAAGAT
>DAOORG010000002.1:30162-32740 GCA_035389165.1 Chitinophagales bacterium | reverse complement strand
ATTTAATACCGTCTAATACAGTATTTAATATAGCCTGATACAGTATTTAATATAGCCTGATACAGTATTTAATATAGTCTGATACAGTGTTTAATATAGCCTGATACGGTATTTTATATAGCCAAATACGGTATTTAATACCGTCTAATACAGTATTTAATATAGCCTGATACAGTATTTAATATAGTCTGATACGGTATTTAATACCGTCTAATACGGTATTTAATATAGCCAAATACGGTATTTAATACCGTCTAATACAGTATTTAATATAGTCTGATACGGTATTTAATACCGTCTAATACAGTATTTAATATAGCCTGATACGGTATTAATATATTCTCTTTGCCGTTGTTCGTATTCAGAAAAGCAATTAGTGTGGCGTACCAAGAACAAAATATTATTTTAAGGTAGTATATTTACAGTAGGCAGTTCTTTGATTGGAAACCAACGTCGGCAAGGGAGTTAAAGGATGTATAGATTATGTAGAGAACATGGACTTGAATTGTTAAGTTGATAAACCAGCCTCACACCTGCGACGAATATTGTCACTTGTCGACTACGAACCAAAATAAACAATAAAAACACTCAACCAACAAAAAACACATTTCCCACCAACAAAACCACATACAAAACAAACTGCCTTAACAGCCACTCAGAAACCTTGTGCTATATTTACATCGTAACCAGATTTTATAAAGACTTCTTATTTTGGTTCCCGATGCTCGACACATCGGGTTTTTTTATTTACTTTTATTGAATGAAAAAGCTATTCAGAATTCTTGCAGTCATTGTTCTTGTTTTATTTGTAGCATTCTTTGCTATTCAAAAGAAATCAATTCCAATAGAAGAATTGAAAAAGAAATACACAACCGCAGCTTCCAAATTTCTGGAACTGGATGGTATGCAGGTGCATTACAGAGTAGAAGGTGAAGGAAAACCAATAGTATTAATACACGGCACAGGCGCTAGTTTGCAAACCTGGGATGGCTGGACAGACTCATTAGTGAAAAACAATTACAAAGTAATTCGTCTGGATATGCCTGCGTTTGGTTTAACAGGTCCGAGAAAAGATAACGATTATTCTGTTAGTACTTATGTCGACTTTCTGGATAGATTTTTGAAGCAGATAGGTGTTGATACCTTTGCATTAAGCGGCAACTCACTTGGTGGTGAAATTGCATGGCGCTACGCACTGGAACATCCTGCAAAAGTATCCAAATTGATATTAGTGGATCCTGCCGGGTTTTACGCTGAAAAAGGAAACGGCGCTATTGTTTTCAAACTGGCAAAAATAAAATGGTTTGCAGCACTGATGAGTAAGATGGATACTAAAATAATTGTAAACCAAACACTCAAAGATGTATACGAAGACGATACCAAAATTACCGATGCACAAAAACAACTGTATTACGATATGTCCTTGAGAGAAGGCAACCGCGAAAGTTTTTCCACCAGAGTGCAACAGGTAGACAAAGAACCAAAACTGGATATTTCCGGTATCAAAACACCAACATTAATACAATGGGGCAGACAAGACAAACTTATAGATATTTCCATGCTGGAGAATTTTAAAAAAATATCCAATCATGAAGTTATAATTTACGAAAGTTGCGGACACTCACCGCAGGAAGAAATTCCGGCAAAATCTGTTGCAGATGCAATGGATTTTCTTTCCAAATAGAATTATGGTACATTTATTGCAATAGTTATAAAAATAGATTTTTATGAAGAAAACTTTTATGTTGCTTATAGTAACGTGTGTGTTCACCACATCCGTTTTTACCGCATTTGCGCAAGGCGGTGCCAATAAGGCTTACACGGTTAATAACCTTTCGCCGGAATTAAATGAAATAACAGAGAATGTTAAAAAAGAAGCCAAGCTGAACGCAGATCAATTTACCAAATTTAAAAATGATTACGTGCTATTCCTGAATGAAAATGCCAAACCGAATGCGAATACGCAAGGCTTATTCTTTTTATTAGGAATGAAATTCAGAGGCTATATGAATGAAGCGCAGTTTGCCACAGTGTCAAAAATGGTGAAAGACGGAAAGTTAAATCCTCCGGGAACAAAAACCGACCTGGCTACACAAGCAGCTAAACCACCTGTTGCACCAATTGCACCTAAGCAACCAGATGGCGGAAAATTGCCACCTGCTGTTCCCAGTCAATCAAATGTGACAGCAATATTCCAACAACTGGAATCTTTTATGAAAATCTCACCGGAAAAAGCGGCTCAGGTGGTGCCAATTTTAAAAGATTATGACCAGCAGTTGACTAAAATAAAAAAAGAAAATGCCGGCAATGATGGAAAGATAAAACAACTGACAGATGCTTTGAACGGACAAGTAGTTCCTATACTTAAGATGCATATGACCGATCAGCAAATCGGAACATTAGTGGTAGCATTAGGACTGCAGGAAAATATCCTGAGCGGTAAAAATATTTCACCGGATCAGAAATTATTTATGGACAACATCAGAAATCAATATGGATTGAATGATGTACAAACCATGTCTGTAATTCTGGTATTGGTGCAAGGAAAAATCAGAGGTGATGCAATCGGATTAATGTC
>DAOORG010000002.1:28276-30062 GCA_035389165.1 Chitinophagales bacterium | reverse complement strand
ATTGGAATACCAAAACCTTCAAACAAGCTAGGATAAACTAAACCAAAAGATTGTTGCATTAACTGAATTAAATCTGCACGTTCAATTTTTTCTATCCAGATGACTTCCTTTTTGAATTGCATTCTTTCATAAAAATCTTCCAGCTCCTGATTCATCCAGGCTTTTCTGCCAACAATTACCAGTTGATGCGGGTGAGAAAAAGTAGCTTTAAAGTGCTCAAACGCTTTCAATAAACCCAACACATTCTTTCTCGGATGGACAGCACCAACGAAAATAAAGTAAGGTTCACCCCTAAATCCCCTAAAGGGGACTAGCCTTTCAGCTTGCACAGGCTGAGTTCCTCCCTTTAGGGAGGCTAGGTGGGTATCAAATCCATTATAAACCACTTCAATTTTTTTCGTTTCAATGTTGTAAGTAGAGATAATATCTTGTTTAGTATATGCAGAAACAGCCAGAATTTTTGTTGCTTTTTTACAGTATTTTGGTGTGAAATAGCGGTAAAATTTCCGCACTAAAAAAGGAACATGTTCCGGAAAATGCTCAAAGCCCAAATCGTGTATAGTGATGATTTGAGGAACAGATGTATTCAGGCTCGCAAATCCGTCAGGAGAAATAAACACGTCGATATTGTTTTCTTGCAGCACTTTCGGAATGGATTTTTCAAACCACCAATACCACAAAAACGGATGCCGTGCCGGTGGATGAACAACAATTGGCGTTACATTTTTTTCAAAAATAAATGCTGAGGAATAAGCTCTGTCAAACAGAAAAAAAAATTCGTGTTCCGGCATCAGCTGCACCACACGTTTAAAAATTTCCTGCGTGTATATACCAATTCCTTCCAGTTTGCCTGACAATAAAAAGCGCGTATTTACAGCAATTTTCATATTGGGAACATAAATTCAGTTATAAACACTTGCCGGCACTTATAAACAGTTATTCACACGTGTCGAAAGATAAGATTTTCAATGCATTTTATATTAGATTGAATTACTTAACTTTGAAAAAAAATACACACTATGAGATTTGTGGTTTCCTCAGCGCAACTATTAAAAAATTTGCAAAAAATCAGCGGCGTTATCAGTACGAATACGGTATTGCCAATTTTAGAAGATTTTCTGTTTGATATTGAAAAGAATAAATTAACGATTACAGCTACGGATTTAGATACAACGATGTCAGTTGGCATGGAAGTGGAATCTAAAGAAAATTTTAAAGTAGCGATTCCTGCTAGAATTTTGTTGGACAGTTTAAAAGCATTGCCGGAACAGCCGATTACGATTGCAGTAGATGAAACGACCAACGGTATTGAAATTACTACAGATAACGGTAAATATAAATTAAGCGGCGAAAACAGCGCTGATTTCCCGAAAGAACCAACGGCTGATGGCGTAGATGAAGTAAAATTAGCTTCTTCTATCTTAAATAAAGGAGTTTCTAAAACCTTGTTCGCCGTAAGTAACGACGAATTGCGTCCTGCTATGACAGGTGTGTTTTTTCAGTTAGACGACAACGGAATTACTTTTGTGGCAACCGATGCACACAAATTGGTGAAATATAATAGAAATGATGTGAAAGGCGGAAATGCTTCTTTCATTGTGCCTAAAAAAGCGCTGAACTTATTAAAAGCAGTAGTGCCGAATAACGATACGGAAGTTTCTGTACAATTTAATAAATCAAATGCGTTTTTCAGTTTCGACAATATTCAATTAATCTGTCGTTTGATAGATGCAAAATATCCGGATTACAACGCGGTGATTCCAAAAGAAAATCCGAATTTGTTATC
>DAOORG010000002.1:19038-28176 GCA_035389165.1 Chitinophagales bacterium | reverse complement strand
ATCAATATCGAATTGTCAACGCCTAATCGTGCAGGTATCATTCGTCCAACAGAAAAAGACGAAGCAGAAGATTTACTGATGCTGGTAATGCCGGTGATGTTGAATAATTAAGCATTCTATAACTGCAACTGAAATATCAGTTGGAGCTTTTCTATAAACCAACCAAATAAAAATGAAAATCCACGATGTAAGTCGTGGATTTTTTTGTTATTAAAGCAGCTAAGATTTCTTCTTTTTTGGCAACCATCTTACTTTTTCAAAATCCTGAATCTGATCGTTCAGAATGATAATACCTTCATTTTCTAATAACTGTTGCATCATGGTTGGCGAACCAAAATGATGTTTGCCGGTCAGTAATCCGTTTCTGTTAACGACGCGATGTGCCGGCACCGCAGGTGAAATAGTATGCGCATGGTTCATGGCATATCCAACCGTTCTCGCAGAGCCTTTGGTGCCTAAATATTCGGCAATATCACCGTAGGACATCGCTCTTCCTTTCGGAATTTTGCGTACCAGTGCATATACTTTCTCATAAAAATCACTCATGCAGGAAATTTTTTTTCTACCGCTAAAGTATAGATTTTATTGATAGCTTGACCCAAAAGAAAGTCCGGTTTCTAAAAATAATTAAATTTTTTTTCAAGAAAGTGTTGACAAATCCAAAAATGCATACTACCTTTGCTTTACATAAAAACCCAGTGCCATGTTAAAACCCTTAACTCTCATGGCGCGTGTACTAGCAATTTTATCAATAACAATTGTACAAGCGCAACCGACTTTAAAAAGTAGTATGCTCTGTTATATCAGCGCAGACAATACTTCACATAAAATAGATGCTCAGCTAACACAAGCTGATCCATACACTATTACCTGCAGCTACAGTGATGTTGCAGCTGCAATACCCAAATTTATACAGTTTAGCTGTGAAGGCGGATCTACATTAGTAACGGTAGATATTCATATCACAGATGGTGTTCATCAGCAGAAAATCACTAAAGATATTCAGGTTAACACCAGCAGAAAATTATACGAATTGCCGGTATTGGCATACGTGCAGGATGCTATTATTCAAACCGGAAATGCAAGAATCAGCTCTATTGTTTTTTCTAACAATATGAACACACAGGTATTGCTGTCTGAAGTCAATTTTTCCAATAGCACCAGCAATTATGAAGTAAAACTTAATCAGATCTTCACGGTAGATTTATCCGGTCAGGTGATGAAATCTTACTACATAAAATCCGCTGCTTTCAAAGATGTAAACATAAACTTATATAAATCAAACGGTGAGTTTTCACAGAAATTAAGCAAGACATTAATCAACGGTGATAACTTTATTCAGTTTGATGAACTACCGCTGCAACCTTCAAAGTATGTAGTGGTGATAACAGAAAATGACCCCAATGCAAAGAAATCCTCCAACGCCAAAATAACAGTCATGTATTGATAATCCAAAAATGAAAATTTAAGTAGTCCAGTTGGGGGACAAGACCTTATTCTAAGCTGTAACAGGTGCGGAGTAAGGTCTATCTTTTTTTATGCAGATTGAATTTCTTCTGTGGAAGCTTCCGATGTTTTTACAATCGGCTCTTCTTCTTTGAAAAATTTCTTTTGAAAAATCAGGATAATAAATACACCAACCGTTATACAGGCATCTGCCACATTAAAAATAAACTGAAAGAATTCAAAATATTTGCCGCCGAAAAATGGAATCCAGTTTGGAAGTATGCCTCTGTAGATAGGAAAATAGAACATGTCCACCACTCTTCCGTGAAACCAGCTGGCATAACCACCACCTGCAGGAAATAATGTAGCCACCTGACCTTCGCTGTGAGAAAAGAATTGACCGTAAAAGATACTGTCGATGATATTACCTACCGCACCGACCAGAATTAAAGAAAGTGCAAATACAAATCCTTTAGATGATTTTTTGTCTTTTATTTGCTGCGCAAGATAATAAGTAATAAAAGCAACCGCTATGATACGGAACAAGGTGAGCAAAAATTTACCTATACCAGCTCCAAAGCTCATTCCAAATGCCATTCCTTCATTTTCTACAAAGTGAATACGCGCCCAATTGCCGATATATAGAAACTCATCACCACTTTTCATGGTTAGTTTAACCCATATTTTTGACGCCTGATCAATAATCAGTGATAGTATAATCGTTGCAACAGCAATAGCTTTTTTACTCATGATGGTATCTTAAAAATTAAAGCCAATAAAGATAAATGTCTTTATTGGCTTTATAATGATTACTTATTTACAATAAGATTATTTTTTCTCCAGTTTTTTCCCTTCCACACTCAATGTTGCATGAGGAACGACCATTAATCTTTCTTTAGGAATTAATTTTCCGGTTTCACGGCAAATGCCATATGATTTATTTTCGATGCGTACTAAAGCACTTTCCAAATGCGATATTAATTTTTGCATACGCACTACAATCTGGTTCATGTTTTCTCTTTCAGAGGTCATAGAGCCATCGTCAATGCTGGCAAATTGAGTTTCCGATTCAGAAGTATTTTTTATCTGATCGGTATAAAAATCTATTTCTTCTTTTGCTTTTGCAATCTTTTTCAGAATAACTTCCTTGAAAATAGCTAAGTCTGCATCTTTGTATCTGGTGACAGTAACATCCATTAATGGTTTCACGTCATGGCTGTGTCGTTGTGAAGATATCTGATGCGCCATTTCTACCGGTGTTTTTTGGATAGGTTTTGCAACAGGCTTTGGTGATGGTGTTTTTACTTCAGGTGCCGGAGCAGCTTTTTTGGGAGCAGGTTTAACTACTGGTTTTGGAGTTGGTTTTTCTGCCACCTTTGGTGCCACTTTTTTCGGAACTTCTTTAACCACTACTTTTTTAGCAGGTGCTTTTACCGGTGCTTTTGCTACTACTTTAGGCGTTGCTTTAACGGCTGCTTTTTTAGGTGCAGGTTTTGCCACTGCTTTAGGTTTTGCTTTAGCCACCACTTTCTTTGCTACAGGTTTCGCTTTAACAATTGGTTTTACCACTTTTTTGGCCACTGGTTTTGCCTTTACCACTACTTTTTTAGCTGCAGGTTTAGCTTTTGCTACCGGTTTCACTGCCTTTTTAGCAGGAGCTGCTTTTTTTACAACCTTTGCGGGTGCCTTTGCAGGAACTTTTGCAGCCGCTTTTTTAGCAGGTGCTTTTTTGGGTGCAGGTTTAGCTACTGCTTTTTTAGCAGGCGCTTTTTTAGGTGCGGGTTTTGTTTTCTTAATCACTTTTGCCATCTTCTACACTTTTTGAATGAGTAATTTTAATAGTTCTCCGTTGATATCAAACTCTTTAGCATCAGACAGATTCTCTGTAAACAAAATATCGGTAGCTAAAGTTTCGTTGCAAATATATTCTTTATAACTATTCAAAACACCATTGAGAACCAATTGATTTTGCACATGTAATATGATGTTGTCAGTAACTTCAAAATCAGACTCTTTTCTTTCGGTTTGTATTTTGTTTACAATCTCTCTGGCAAAACCTTCATTTTTCAAAGCTTCCGAAATATGTATATCCAAGGCAACCGTAATACCATTGTTGCTTGCTACCAACCAGCCTTGAATGTCATCTGAGCTTATTTCTACTTCTTCCAGTAAAATATGGAATATTTCACCATCTACTTGTATGTCAATGGTGCCATTTTGTTCCAGTTGAAGTATTTCATTGTCAGCCAGGTTGCTGATTGCATCAGACGCCATTTTCATTTTGCCGCCTAATTTTTTGCCCAATAATTTGAAATTAGGTTTCACTTTTTTAGAAATAATTCCGGATGTATCGCCGATATATTCAATTTCTTTCACGTTTACTTCAGCCAAAATCAATGATTTTACCAAATCTACCTGTGCAATAAAAGTTTTGTCGATTGCAGGAATTAAAATTTTCTGCAAAGGTTGACGTACTTTTATTTTTGTCTTTTTTCTGAGAGAAAGCACCAGTGAAGATATTTCCTGCGCCCATTCCATGCGTTGTTCCAGGTCTTTGTCAATGAGAACGTCATCAGAAACTATTAAGTCTGAAATATGAATGGATGAATTCGTAGCCAATAAACTTTGCCATAACCAATCACTGAAATAAGGTGCTATCGGGCTCATTAATTGTACGACCACCTGTAAACATTCGTGTAATGTTTCGAAAGCAGCTTTTTTATCCTGAGATAATTCGTTGCCCCAAAAGCGTCTTCTGCATAAACGAACATACCAGTTAGATAAATGCTCTATGACAAATTCTTCCACAGCACGAGCTGCTTTAGTAGGTTCGTAGTCGTCATACGCAGCCGTCACTTCTTTTATCAAGCTGTGTAGTTTTGAAATTACCCAGCGGTCAATTTCTGCACGTTCGGCTAAAGGAGTCGAATTATTTTTATCAATAGTGAAACCATCTATATTCGCATAAATGGCGAAAAAATTATAGGTGTTGTAAAGTGTGCCGAATAATTTTCTGGATGTTTCCGCCAGTCCTTCTTCGTCAAATTTCAAGTTGTCCCAAGGCTGAGAATTGGAAATCATATACCAGCGAGTTACATCTGCTCCATATTTATCCAAGGTGGCAAAAGGGTCAACAGTATTACCTTTTGATTTTGACATCTTATTGCCGCTTTTGTCCAAAACCAGGCCATTCGACATTACATTTTTATAAGCAACGGAATCGAACAGCATCGTTGCAATAGCATGTAAAGTATAAAACCATCCTCTTGTCTGATCTACACCTTCTGCAATAAAATCAGCAGGAAAGGATTGTGCGAATGTTTCTTTGTTTTCAAATGGGAAATGCCATTGTGCATATGGCATCGCGCCGCTATCGAACCAAACATCAATCAGGTCGCTTTCCCGTTTCATTGGTTTTCCGGAAGCGGAAACAAGAATGATATCGTCAACAAATGGTTTATGTAAATCCAGTTTCTCCGATAATTTTTCTTTGTTTAACATGCCTGCATCCACTGCTTTTTGCATTTCAGCATATAATTCTTCCACAGAACCAA
The DNA here is from genome assembly GCA_035389165.1 of Chitinophagales bacterium. Taxonomy (GTDB): domain Bacteria; phylum Bacteroidota; class Bacteroidia; order Chitinophagales; family JADIYW01; genus JADJSS01. Next base: position 23,176 of record DAOORG010000002.1, on the reverse strand, counting down.
TGCAGATTTCTTCTTCATTGTCTTCCGTTCGCCAAATGTTTAACGGTGTTCCCCAATAGCGTGTTCTGGATAAATTCCAGTCTACCAGGTTTTCCAGCCATTGTCCGAATCTTCCGGAGCCGGTGCTTTCCGGTTTCCAGTTGATGGTTTTATTAAGTTCTACCATTCGTTCTTTTACGGCAGTTACCCGAATAAACCAGGAATCCAATGGGTAATAAATAATTGGTTTGTCGGTACGCCAGCAGTGCGGATAAGAGTGCTCGTATTTTTCTATTTTAAATGCTCTGTTTTCCTGTTTTAGCTTAACAGAAATATCTATATCAACAGAAATATAATTAGGTTCGTTTTTGTAGTCTTTTACATATCTGCCGGAAAATTCACCGACACCGTCAATGAATTTACCTTCTCTGTCGACCAGTGTTAAGGCTCCAATGCCATTTTCACCGGCTACTTTCATGTCATCAGCGCCGAAACTTGGAGCAATATGTACAATTCCGGTACCATCAGAAGTCGTAACAAAATCACCTGCAATTACTTTAAAAGCATCACCTTCAATTTTGTCTTTCGTGTTTGCTTCAAACGGTAATAATTGTTCATAGCGAATACCTACAACGTCTTTTCCTTTAAAAGAAGCTAAAACCTTGTAAGGTAAATTTTTGCCATCTTTCTGATAGGTTGTGAAGTCTTTATGCTCATTTTCAGGCTGAAAATATTTTGTCAATAATTCTTTCGCCAGTATAATGTTGACTTCTAAGTGTGTGTATGGATTAAATGTTTTTACTAAAACGTAGTCAATCTTTGCTCCAACAGCTAATGCTGTATTGGAAGGTAATGTCCATGGTGTGGTTGTCCAAGCCAAAAAGTAATAGTCACTATTTTTATCTGCAAACAATTGACTATCGACTATTGACTGTTGACTAATTTTAAACTGAGCAACAGCAGAAGTATCTTTCACATCTTTGTAGCAGCCTGGTAAATTTAATTCTGCAGAACTCAATCCGGTTCCGGCTGCCGGTGAAAATGGCTGTATTTTGTAGCCTTTGTAAAGCAGGTCTTTCTTGTGTAATTCTTTTAAAATCCACCAGACACTTTCAATGTAATTGTTTTCAAATGTGATATATGGATTGTCCAGGTCTACCCAATAGCCCATTTTTTGAGTCAGGTTGTCCCAAACATCTTTAAATTTCATTACCTCTTCACGGCATTTCTGATTGTATTCTGCGACAGAGATTTTGGTGCCGATATCTTTTTTGGTGATGCCCAGCATTTTTTCAACTTGTAGTTCAACTGGTAAACCATGTGTGTCCCAACCGCCTTTTCGTTTTACCTGAAACCCTTGCAGTGTTTTAAAACGACAGAAAATGTCTTTAATGGTACGTGCTAATACATGGTGAATACCCGGAAGTCCATTGGCACTTGGAGGTCCTTCATAGAACACAAACTGCGGTTTCCCTTCTCGCGAGGAAATGCTTTGATCAAAAATGTGCTGAGATTGCCAGAAGGCAGCAATTTCCTGTTCAATTTGTGTTTGTGTACTATTTTTTACTTCTCTGTATTGCTTTGCATTCGACATATCGTTCTCCTTCAAAAAAATTTGCGCAAAGATACGAAAAAGCGCTCTAAATAGTAAGGTTTGGTCGTTAATATATTCCTGCATTCTCATATAAAATGCATAGATTTGGACTGGTATTCTGATGAAAAGTCAATTAGTGTCTGTCATCTGAATAAAATATATATTTATAGATTTAAAAATGCATTAATTTAAAAAGAATGTTTGTATCGGATAATTATCATTTGCATAAGATAATCACTCTTATTTTGTCAATGTTTTTTTTGGGTGCTGATGCACAGAATTTGTCATTAGGTACCTGGACAGCACATTTGCCATTGCAAAATGCTACTTCACTTTGTCAAAGCAAAAATTACGTATATGCTGCCTGTGAAAATGGTGTTATCGGCGTGGATATAGAAAATAATTTTTTGGAAAAATATACAAAAGTGAGTGGTTTGGCAGAAGTTTTCACCTCTCAGGTAGGATATGACACCGTTACTTCAACACTAATTATAGCTTACACTAATTCCAATATTGATTTAATACAAAACGGAAAAATCACCAATCTTCCTTATTTGAAAAATGCCAATATAGCAGGTGATAAAAATGTCTATCACATTTTTTGTGTAAATGGAATTGCTTATGTGGCTACCGGATTTGGTTTGATGAAAATTAATCTTACGAATCAGGAAATTGCAGAGACTTACATCTTTAGCGATGGATTGACTACTTACAAGACGAATGCAGTTTGGGCAGATGAAAACAATATTTACTGTGCAACAGCAAAAGGCGTACTTTCCGGTATAATTTCGCCTTCTGTCAACTTATTAAACTTTAATAATTGGACACAACAGTCAGCCGGAATACCGCAAACGGAAGCCAGTGCCGTCACTCAATTTCAAAATAAAATAATAGCTGCCGTTGGAAATTCACTGTATCAATACGATGGTGTTTCCTGGAATAGCATTTTTAGTGAAGCCGCTTGGGTTACCAGACATTTAAATAATTCTTTTGGTCAGTTGCTGATAGCTCAACAGAAATTAGCGGGAAATGATGTCATTGACAATCGTATTGGAAAATGGAACGGCTCTTCGTTTTCTTTTTTTGGCGGAAGTTCGAATATAGCCTATCCTTTGCAAATTCTGCAGGATGCTACCGGTGATATCTGGTATGCAGATTTATTCCGTGGATTGACGCATCAGGAAGGTGGAAATTTCAATCCGATTTTTCCGAATGCACCGCCGAGAATTTCCTCTAAAGAAATGGAATATTTGAATGGTGAAATGTGGGTGGCTTCATCAGATATCAGAGATGGATGGAATCCGGCATTTAATAAAAACGGTATTTATATCTGTAAAGATTATATCTGGGATAACCTGAGTATTTTCAACACACCAACGCTGGATTCCTTTTTTGACATCGCGGTGGTAAAAACTATACCACAAGAAAACAAGATTGTGTTTGGTTCTCAAATGGGAATTTTAGAATATAATATTTCCGACAAAACTTTTCTTATCAATAAATTCCGTCCGAATGCTTCCAATCCAAGTGAAAAAATTTTCCGGATAACCGGAGCTGATTTGGATGAAGCAGGCAACGTTTGGCTTTCAGATACCTACTCAAATGTGCCTGTTGTTTGCAGAAAGTCTGATGGAAGTTATACATATTTCAGTTCCGGATTTTTAAACGGAAAACTCGTGAAAGATATATTAGTGGATGATTTTAATCAGATATGGATAGCAAAAGGAGACGCCGGTGGCGGACTAACGATGCTGAATTACGGAAATGATATCGATGATAAATCGGATGATCAATACTTCAATTTTACGACCGGAAGTGGTTTTGGAAACTTACCAGCCAATAATGTGATCTGCATGGCAAAAGATAAAGAGGGTGAAATTTGGTTAGGAACAGAACAAGGTATCGGGAAAATTGCTTGTGCCGGTTACGTGACAGAAAATGCCTGCGAAGCTGAACAGATTTGTATTGACAGAAATGATGGCAGTGGTTTCTGTGATTATTTACTGGAAGATGAAATCATCAACTGTATATTGGTAGATGCGGCAAACCGAAAATGGATAGGCACGAACAATGGCTTATTTTTGGTGAGTGCCGACGGACAAAAAACAATCAATTATTTCAGCGAAATCAATTCACCATTGTTGTCAAATTATGTTCGTTCCTTAGCCATCAATCCGGAAAACGGAGATTTGTTTATCGGAACCGGAAAAGGAATTTGCAGCTACCGTGCAGATGCCACCGAAACAACCGATAAAACGGAAGAGCCTTACGTGTATCCAAATCCGGTGCGAGAAGATTACGACGGACCGATAGCTGTAAAAGGCATTCCGAATAATTGCAATGTAAAATTTGTAGACCTGAGCGGAAATCTGGTTTATGAAACAACAGCTTTAGGAGGACAAGCCATCTGGGATGGCAAACTGCTGAACGGCGAGCGTGCAGCCACCGGAGTTTATTTTGCGTTATGCAAAGGCAGCGGTAAAAAAGAAACGGCTAAGCTGAAATTTGTACTGATACATTGATAGAACTTACAGCTTTTTCAAACACTCAAAAATTTCATACAAT
>DAOORG010000002.1:1772-18938 GCA_035389165.1 Chitinophagales bacterium | reverse complement strand
CTGATACATTGATAGAACTTACAGCTTTTTCAAACACTCAAAAATTTCATACAATACAAATGTGTCGGTTTGACAGTAGGTTTTTAAATGCTGTAACTTAGCGTTTACTTCGTCTTTGTTTTCCCAGTAAAATAATTCGTTATAGACTGCCATTGCTTCTTCACCATCTTTAACAGCGCTTTTAGAAAATTCATCCACACCTAACAAAGCATTGCCTATTGCTTTTAAAGAAAAACTGCCTTGTTGTGCAGGATGATAGTAATACAATTCTTTAAACGGAATTTCTACATCAATAATTCGGTTGATGCGTTCCAGGATTTCTTTTTTGTATTGAGGAAAATCGTTCATCATTTTAAACAAAATTCCTTTTTCCATTAACGTGTTAAACACTAAAATCTGTCCCGGTTTTTCTGTTGCCTGTAAAAAGTGTTCGATAAAATGAATTCTGTCATCGTTGCCAACCGGTGATATATAACTTACGTGTTGCAAGGCAGCATCTTCATTTTCTTTGTAATGCAAAGAATATAAGAATGGAATCCGGTCGTATGGTTTGGTATTGACAAACAGCGGAATTGCCGGCTGAAATGCTTCGATGTCGAAATAATATAACGGATATTGAATAGGTGCTGTAAATGCTTTTAGTTTATCCGCAAGGATATGTGGTTGCTGTGTCTGAAAACTTTTTATAATGACTTTCTGACGTGAATTCAGCTCATCCATATTATCAATCTGATGCACGGTGCTGATGCCTTTTTCTACAAAATTGCTTTTTTCCTGCATGGAAATTCCGGGCAAATACCAGATAGCATCTTTCTCTATGTTTGCCCAGCAATAGGTTTGAAAGTCACATGGATATGGTTTAGTACAATGTGCACCGATAGAAATTTCAGGCATTGTGTTTGCTTCCAAAGTGGCAATGGCTGCTTCTATTGTTTTTTCTACAAACGGAATGCGTTCATAGATTTCTGCCAGCACAGAGGTAGTTTTAAAATAAGCCGGAATGTCCAAAGTGCCATCAAAGACATATTCATTGTCAATGGTGACGATAGAAAAGTCTTCCAGTTGAATGCCGCTTTTTGTGATGATATAGTATTGAATAGCGGCATCCAGTAAATAGGTATTGGAAATACGAAAAGAACTTTTTACTTCATGTGCATACCATTTCCCGTCTTTTTGAACCAGTAAATCAAGAGCAACCATGATGCCGTTATACTTAAAAGCGGCTTCGTAGATGACCGGATATTGTTGCTGTACTAATAATCTTGTTGCTGCAATAGATTCATCATAACTAAACGGATTTGGCGGTGAACAATCTTTACCATTTGGAAATAACTGATGCGCCAGTTTTCCGACACGGTGCCCGCGATCAAATCGTTGTTGCTGTGAAGCGGATGGTTTGTCGCGCAGGCTGTAATTTTTTTTATACAGGTATAATGATTTGGAGCATTGTATACTTCTGATTAAAGTGGATTTACTAAGGCTGCTTTTTTTACTGCTCATTGGTGTTTTAACTAAATATTTTAATGCATTTTCCTATATTTGAGGAAAGTATGCAGCAATGAAATCAAGTTTTATAAGATTTTGTTTGTCTGTTTAAATCAAAAATATTGTATGAAATAGCTTGTTTTAAATTGCTGTCAAAAGTAATGAATAACACGGATATTCCATCTGAACAAATAAAATCAAAAAAATTATACAGATGAAACTAATAAAATTTACATTCATTTTTTTATTCTTTTTTACAGCAACAGGCAGTTATGCACAAAAAGGTGGCAGCATTAGCGTAGGTGCAACTCCAGGATTGTCTTACATGCTGGCTCAAAACACTTATTTCTTAGCTGAAAACAGTAAAGAGCTGGATTATAAACCGAAATTCAGTTATCATGTGTTTGTGGAAGGCGGTTATAATTTCAAGGAACAGCATGGTTTTGTTGCTTTTGCAAATTATTGTCAGGAAGGTCAGAATTATGAAGATGAATTTAAATGGAGAAAATATCCTGCGCTGATTGGCAAGCATCAGAAATCGGTAGATTTTAAATACATGGGTTTTGGTGTGTTGTATCGCTTTGCACCTCTATTGCGCGGACAAAAAGATCATATTCGTATAACAGACGATAACTATCATTGGAGAATGAAATTGCTGGTTGGTTTTGAAACGGATTTTATGTTAGATGCACAAATGACCTACAAAATTACACCTGTTGGCGGCAACCCAACAACCGTTGGTTACCCAATTGATCCGACAATTGGTGGTTATCCATCTTATACATCTAACCAAAGTGATAATTACAAATCTTATTTTAAAACCATCCAAGGTGTTGGTGTGATAAGATTTGGTTTTGACTATCTGTTCAACAATAATATGTTTTTAGGAATTGCGATGGAAACTAAATTCGGGTTGAATGATATCAATGCCAGTGCATACAGGGTGCATCCGGATTATAAAAAATCTAAGAATTACTTTTTTGGGTTAAATGTGGAGGTTGGTTATGCCTTTAAAAAAGGCGCAACTAAAAAACCGGCTAAGAAAGAGGAAGTGAAACCGGAAAAAGTAAAAACACCCGGATTGGACATGAATAAAAGGGTAGACGAGGTTGATAAAGCCACCAAGAAAAAATATAAAAAATAAAAAAAAGGTCATTGTTTAAACAATGACCTTTTTTTTATTTTTCGGTAACTATGTTATAATATTTACTTCCGGCTCCAGCAGGATGCCGAATGTTGACTCAACAGATTTTTGCACGTTTAATGCATGTTGCCATATTTCATTTCCACTGGCATTTCCATAATTCACAATCAATAAGGCTTGCTTTGCGTGATTACCGGTTTGACCTATTTGCTTGCCTTTCCAGCCGCATTGTTCAATGAGCCACGCAGCCGGAATTTTAATTTTACCGTTTGGTAAATCATATTTTGGCATACTCGGAAAATCTTGTTGAATTTTTTCTGCAATTGATTTTTCTACTTCCGGGTTTTTAAAAAAACTACCTGCATTTCCCAGTTCTTTCGGATCCGGCAACTTGCTTTGTCGTATTTCTATAACAGCATCTGAAATATCTTTTATAGTTGGCACAGAAATATTTTTTTCGTCTAGTATTTTTTGAATGTCACCATAAGTACTGTTTACTTTCGGCTTTTTGGAAAGTTTCAACGTAACAGAATAAATAAAGTAGTTTCCTTTTTCTGTATTTTTAAATATACTTTCACGGTACCCAAACTGACAAACATCTTTCTTGAAAATTTTGCTTTCGGCGGAAATCAGATGAATCGCTTCGAGCGAATCAAATGTGTCTTTTAATTCAACACCATATGCGCCAATATTTTGCATCGGTGCTGCACCAACCGTGCCCGGAATCAGCGATAAATTTTCAATGCCGCCGTAGTTATTGTTTACACAGTACAATACCAAATCGTGCCATTTTGTGCCTGAGTAACTTTTTATCCAAACAGCATCTTCATCTTCTTTTACCAATTCAATGCCTTCTATCTCATTAAGTATAACTAAGCCGTCAAAATCGTTGCATAATAAAATATTGCTGCCACCTCCAATGATTAGGTATTTATTATAATATTGAAATTCATCTGTAATCAAATGAATCATATCTTGTTTTGATTGTACGCGGGTGAAATAGTGTGTACACACATCAATTCCAAATGTATTATGTGGTTTTAAAGAAAGATATTCGAGGATGGCCATTCCGTTGTTTCGTTATTCTTGACGCAAGTTACAATTTTTAGTTACAACCAAATAACGACAGAAAAAAAATACGCTTTTATCAATTCAGTTCACCCGACGGAACCCATGATAAAAGCGTAGGAAACATAAAAACCCTGATAACTAAGTGATAACTATTTTTGATTATGGTTTTAAAATTATACTGCAATTTAAACCTGATTTTTGTGGTTTTAAATGGAGATTAACAACTGAAGCTATTTATTGTATAAGTGATGTGTTTTAATAAACAAAGATTACAATTGTGCGATTATTTCCATCAAATGTTCTTTTTTTCTTTGAGAAACAGGCACTTCATCATTGTTTTCCATAATTAGATTGCAACCATCCGTTTTGTCGAACCGAATAATTTTCCGGATGTTAATCAGATGCGAATGATGTGCTCTGATAAACCCAAACGGTTCCAGCATTTCCTCATACTCTTTCAGGTTTTTGGAGATGGTAATTTTTTGTCCCTTGGTCGTGTAAAATTCTGTGTAAGGTCCTTCTGCATGGCAACGAATTATCTCATTTACTTTTACAAAATAGATAGAGTCTTTGTCTTTTAATACTATTTTTTTTTGCTCTAAAGAAATGGCATTCATACTTTCATTAAGTACTTGTATTTGTTCTTTTAAGTTTTTGTTTTTCAGGTTGGATGTCGCCTTCTCCAGACTCGTTAATAAGTCATCGGTATCTATAGGTTTTAGCAGAAAATCAATGGCGCTGAATTTAAATGCATCGACTGCATATTTATTATGCGCAGTAATGAAGATGAGTTGAAAATTGTAACTGCCGATTTTCCTCATTAAATCTATGCCTGTTCCATCATCCATTTCAACATCTAAAAAAACGATGTCTGGCTGGAAGCTTTCAATGGAAATAATTCCAGTTGAAACACCGGTAGCTTCTTGCAATGCATCCATTTCAGGAAAGAAGGTTTCCAGTTGAAGACGTAAGCCTGCACGAATGGGTGCTTCATTGTCAATTATTAAAACTTTCATCATTGTGTATTAGTGGTAAAATAATTTTTACAGATGTACCAATATCGTTTTTGCCTTTCCCGATTTCAAATGTAGCATCTGTTTTATGTTTCTTATTGAGTAATAAAAGTCTGTCTTTAATAATCTGAGTGGCGCGTGACGGATATTCTCTTGCTTTTTTATTAGTTGTAAATCCGGTGCCGTTGTCCGTTATTTCTACCAGCAACCGATTGTTTTCGGATAAAATAATAATATCAATTATTCCTTTTTCAATACTTGTGTTCAACCCATGTTCAATAGCATTTTCAATAAATGGCTGAATGATCATTGCAGGAATAAATGTTTCATTTGTTTCTATGTTTTCAGCTACCTGTATTTGATACTCAAATTTATCCGGATAGCGAAGTTTTTGTAAATCCAGATAATTGGATAGATAATCAATCTCGTGTTCAATGGTATTCATCTCTTTATAAGTACTTTCCAGTGTTTCGCGCATAATTTTTGCATACTTGGAAAGATAACGAGCCACTTTTGAGTCTTTGTTTTCCTGCAAGGAAAAAGTCTGCAGAGAATTCAACGTATTAAAAAAGAAATGCGGATTCATGCGGGCACGATTCAATCGCTGTTCAATTTCCATATTTTCCTGTTTGCTTTTCAATGTTTTTTGTCGGTAGAAAATGACAATTAAAACTATAATCAGGATTGCCAGAATAATTCCTGCTATGTAGATCTTATTTCTAAGCGACGCAATTTGCTTTGCCTGACTTAATTCTTTTATGGTTTTTTCATTTTGAGCTTTGTTGTATTTTTGCTCGAGCTCATTTATCTTTTTTGATTTTTCAATTGTGCGAATACTATCTCTGATGCTGATAAATTTTTCATGATACGACAAGGCACCGGTGTGGTTTCCCTGAAGTTTTTCCAATTCGTACATGCGTTCATAATTTGTCGCAAGGCTTAACGGGTCGCCTTCCAGTGTTGCATATTTCAAAGACGAATCTGCATATTCCTTGGCTTTTTTATACTCTTTTAATTCAATAAAAGCATCACATTTCTTTGTGAAAATGGAATGTAGCTGACGGAAATCTTTAGTTCTGTCTAAAAATGATAAACCACTATCGCAAAGTAAAAGCATTTTTCTATAATTGTTTTCTAAGTAGGCAACACCAGCTAAAACACTATAGGTTTGAGCTGTTTCTAAAGGTTTATTTAGCTTTTTTGCAATGATTAAATTTGGTTCTGCTATTTTTTTAATGCTGTCTAAGTATTTATTTTCACTTGTTATATCGTACCAAATTCCAAAATGACCCTGCATTTGGGTATAAACCTGCATAATTAATTGTTCCTCTTTTTTCTGTTTTGCTAATGTTAGCGCCATGTAGTCATATTCAATGGCTCTTTTAGGTTCGTGCATTTTATTGAATACAAATGCAATTCGTAAAATTCCTTTAATCTGAAACAATGTGTCATTTGTGTGTTCTGCAAACTGTTTTACTAAAATAAAATGTTGTAAGGCAATATCATTTTTCTCTTTTTTAACATAATAATTTCCTAGCTGAAGATGATATTGTTGTGCAATCTCACTGCAGTTTTTTTGAAGACTGCTTTTCTGAAGAATTTCAACTATGCTGTCTGCTTTTTCTATTTTATTGCTCACCAAAAAAAGTTGTAACTGATAACACATAGCCAGTAACCTGCAGGCTTTGGTATTTGCCGGAATTTTATCAATTAAGATTTGAGTATTAGTATATTCTTTTTGTGCAAAGAGTGTTTCCAGTTGTTTTAATTCATTTTTACCTGTGGCACAATTACAAAGATTGTTTTGTGCATAGGTTTCTTGTTTAATGAATAATAAAAAGGATATAATGAATAAAAACAACCGCATTATTAAATAATTTATGTAAACTCTATTCTAAGATACACACTATAAGCTATCGAACTTCATCACTTATTAAAAAAATAGCATCACTTATTAATCTTACCGATACTTTCTACTGTTCAGCATTAATTTTAATGTGATTAAACTACTTACAGAGAAACAAAACCCAACTTATTGTCCATTCTCTTGGTGTTAAATATTGCTTATGAACGTAAATCTACATATTATGAAATCACTCGTATTGGTTATTGGAATACTTTTTATTTCAGCAAATGGATATTCACAAGAATTTTCTTGTGCGACAGAAATTAGCAAAGAATATGCTGAAAAAATGAAACAATCAATGCCTGCATTTGAGGCATTCAAGCAATCGTTTCATCAAAACGTTTCATCTTCCAGCCGTATTTCCAGCACACTTAAAAAAAATAGCATACCGGTTAAAATCCATATTGTAAGACAAAATAACGGATCAACTGACTTAGATACTGCTTATATGAGAAAAGGGTTAGATTTTATGAACAGGACATTCGAAAATTCAGGTCTTGAATTTTATGTATGCGGTAATTATAACTATATTAATAACACGACGTATTACACCATAGATAACACCGAATATGAAACATTAAACAATACCTATGGGACAGCAAATGTCATTAATATATACTTTGTAAATGGGATTAGTTTTTATGGTTCATCTGCAACAGGAGTCGCTCCAACACCAGGTGGTTCGCATTGGGTCATACTTCGCAATAACGCCGACACCACCGTGTATCCGCATGAAATGGGACATTTTTTCGGACTGCTGCATACACACGGCTATTCAAATACAGTTAAAACAGATGAATTTGTAGACGGCTCTAATTGTCATGAAGCAGGTGATTATTTTTGTGATACACCTGCTGATCCAAGACTTAGCCCTGCTATTGTAAATAGTCCGAATGTAAATGCACAGTGTGTTTATTTTGGAAATCAAAAAGACGGACACCATCAGGTGTATGTACCGGATGCAACGAATATTATGAGTTATGCACCTGCAAAGTGTCTGTCGCATTTTTCTCCAGACCAACTAGCTTATATGAATTGGGTTTATATCAACCGCAGATCAAATCTTACCTGCAGCTCTGTAAATGTAAATTTTAACACCAGCAATTCAATAGCCTGTGATAGTCCGTATGTGTTTCAATTTCAAAAACAAACTACAGGTGTTTCAAATTTACAATGGGATGTGAATGATGATGGCATAACTGACTATACCAGTAATAATCCATCACACAGTTTTGGTTCACCCGGAATTAAATGGGTTTCCTTGTCCGGCACAGCAGGCGGCAAAACATATATGCGATACAAGCCGGTAGAAATTAGTACACCCTATAAAGTGCCAAAGCTGATTGACTTTAATAACAGTACTTTATTGCCAACAGGATGGAAATTATACAATCCGGATGTTGCCAGAGGTTGGGAAATTACTGCAGTGAAAGGTATTGACGGACAAAACAGTAATGCATATCACTTTAGAAATTATAGTTATGCAGGGTATGAAGAGGAAGATGCAATTATTACAAATGCATATGATCTGAAAAATTTTAAAAATGCCAGACTAACATTTGATATTGCTTATGCACCGCATACTGTAACGGATACTTTTTTAGTTTATCTCTCTACAGATTGTGGTAACACGTATCCATATCAGATTTTAAAATTAGCCGGTTCCTCTTTGCAAACACATGCTAAACAATTTCAGGAATTTATTCCTGGTGAAGCTGATTGGAAAAATGTGATTGTTTCTCTGAATACATATGTCAATAATTACGTCAGTTTTAAAATTGTGAACTATAATATGGGTGGCAATAATCTTTATATTGACAATATCAGAGTGGAAGGCGGAGACAGCACACTCAGCGAGATTGGGTTTGCCAGGACGCTGATAAATACTGCCGAAAACAGCAGTAGCGGGCAAATCGGTTGTCGTGGTTACCGCATACTATCGGTGCCTGTTTTTGTTTCTTCTGCGCCAACATCAACTATAACAGTACATGTTTCATCATCAGGAACAGCCGCAAATAATTATGATTTTGAATTACTCAACAATCAAATCGTATTTCCTGCCGGACAAATAGGTAGTCAGATAATTCAGGTGAAGATTTTTGATGATGCGGCTTCTGAAACGATAGAAAGCATAATTTTAAGTTTAACTATTCAAGGTAGCACTACTTACAGAACCACTAATAAAAATAGAACCACTACTATAAATATATATGATAATGATCCGATTAATCCTGCACAGAAAGTCTTAGGTGTTGTTTTAATGGATGAAAAATTTGAAAATGTAAATGATACTACATTTTTACCTTCTGGTTGGATAGGAACCGGTAATTTTTTCGGAACATCACCATTGTTTGCTATTGGCAACTGGTTCTATGATCCGGAACTTTTTACTAGAAGTAATTCTTTAGACAGCACACATTATGTAATGTTTTGGGGAAATGTTGGTAGTATCCATCCGCCCAGTAATGAATATATGGAAACAAACACAATAAATCTAAGTGACTTTGATTCTATAATTATTGAAATGGATCATTGGCTGAAAGCGTATTTACCATATACCGGTGATGTAGTTTTGGAAGCATGGAATGGAACAACATGGTCAACGGTTTATTTTCATGCAGGCTTACAAGGAAATCTTGGCGCAAATTTTAAACCGGAACATCTGAATATTTCATTGACCGGTTTTACAAATGTCGATTTTAAACTTAGGATTGGACTTAAAAATGAGAAAAGCAGCTATTGGTATGTTGTAGACAATTTAAAAATCACTGGATTTAAAACAAAAGCAAAGGTAGCAGCAAATCTAAATGCTGCAACAACGGCGTATTTAGGTCCAAATGAATTAGTTCATTTTTACGATACTGCAACAGGAAATATTATTGCATCTGTTCAAAATCAATCCAATTGGAATTATGGCTGCACAACTGTTAATATTGACCGTGCCGGCAATGGAGCCATTCCATATATGGATGCAAATCCGACCTATCACGCCACTCAAAAAACACTTTTGATTACACCTGAGTTTAATAATCCAAATGGCAATTATGATATTTCTTTGTACTATAATAATGCTGAAATAAACGGATGGTTAATCGCAACATCGAATACTTTGTTGGAAGCTGGTCTGGTGAAATCTGGAGGTGCAATCGCAAATATTTCACCGGCAAATCAGCATGCGAATGGTGCTACTAATTTTTCGGCAACAAATGTCGCTAACCAATCTTATTTGATTAATGACACTAAGATTACCGGCAGATTTTCGAATGGATTCTCCGGATTTGCGGTTGTGAATACAGGCAACACCAGTTTGTTGCCAATCGTACTTTTAAATGCAATACAAGTTGTCTATAAAAATGAACTAGGTAATGAAATCAGCTGGACAACAGCACAGGAATTTAATTGTGATTATTTTGAAATTCAGCGCTCTGCAGATGCAACTCAATTCAGTACGATAGCTACTTTGGATGGTCATGGAAATTCTTTAGTGCCAAATTCCTACATGCTAATTGATAATAATTTCAATAACGGAAAAAATTATTATCGTTTTAAACAGGTTGATTTTAATGGAAGATTTACCTATTCTAATGTAGTAATGGTAGACAATACGAAAGAATTACAATACAGTTTTGAATTATTTCCAAATCCTGTAAAAGATATGTTGACGATTTCAATTAATAACAAAAACAAACAACCGATAGTGCGTATTGTAAATGCATTCGGACAAGAAATGAAAGTTTTGTCGATTGAAAACAATCAGCAAAATAGGATAGATGTCAGCTCATTTAGTAATGGCGTTTATTTTGTAACTATAATGACTGATGATAAAGTGGAAACAAAAACGTTTGTGAAGCAATAACTTAATTTCCCAGCCTGTTCAATCCGGCTTTGGCTTCGGCTTCGATGCTGTTGGTGTATTCATCTTTTTCCAAAGCAATAGCTTTTTTGTAATATTGGATCGCATTGGCTTTTTTGTTTTGTTTCTCAAAAATATTTGCCACTTTGATACAGGCATTTGCCGCAAAATAATAGTTGTATGCTTCTCCTTTCTGAATGGTGAGCAAATAATATTTTATTGCTTCCGTTTTATTGTTGAGTTCATCCAGAATTCTGGCTTTTCTGTAATGAAATTCAATCTTGTCACGTATTCTGCTTAGTTTTTCTGCTTGAATAGAGTTGACAACAGCCAATGCTTTTTCATAATAAGCACCATCACTCAATACTCTTGCTTTCAGTAATTCTTTATGTGGAATAAAATTTTGTTCTGCTTCTTTTTGAGCAGATTTATCTTCATCAGTCGGTGCATCTTTAATGGTTAAAAGCTGCTGCATATATTTTTTGTATAAAGTTGGTTGTCCGTTAATCAAATTAAACCATGCGAGTTTCCGATACGCTTCTTTCTGATAAGATCGACCTTTGTTATTAACCATAAATTTTTTAATAAATACATCGGCATCTGCATCCAGTTTGTTCAACTTAGCATTGCCCAGAAAAAAATCCAGAAATGGGAAAGGATAATATTCGGTGCCAGTCGGTTTGTTGGATAAAATTGAAATCACTTTATCATTTTTGCCTGTGTGTGCTGCCACCGTAGAAGCAATAAAATGATTGAGTAAATTATCACCTAGCGGAATATTGGCATTTTCAATCATGTTCCAGGAAGTGGATTTGTCTTTTTGTAAATGTAAAACGAGCAGCGTATACATGATGACTGTTTCCTCTTTAAATTGAAAATTATCATCCTGCATTACAGAATTTAACTCTTTCAATCCTTCATCAATAGAACCTTTTAATCCAAGCAATTTTGCACCGAATTTATATTTGTCCGGTACAGCACCAAAAATTGTATGCAGCAATCCTAAGCTTTTTACATTGGGTTTAAAATCAGGATATTTCCTTTGGTTTTCCTGCAGCATAGAATACGCTTTTTTTACTTCAAAGACTGCACTTAAATTGTCGCCAAATTTTATTTTACACATGGCCCATTGCAGGTGGATGTCTGCCTGCGTGTAGAGATAATAAGGCGTATTGCTGTTTCCGTATTTTAATTTTTCCAGCCGCGCTTCCACTTTTGGTGCTGTTGCTTTATACAGCGCGTTATTGTCGTTCACATATAATTTTAGAAAATCTGCGTAGTTTTCTATAAAATAAGGCATGTAATTAGAAGGGTTTTCTTTCTTTTCTTTTTCCAGCAATTTTAGCCCTTCAGTAATTTTTAATTTAAATATTGACTGGTAAGCTTGTTTACAGGTTGACGTATAGTCAAATATTTGTGCAGATGCAGTATGGTATTTGACCATTAGAAAACAAAGAATGAGCACTGCTTTTTGCATAAATAAAAATAGATAAATTTATCTGCAAGATAGACACCCGTTTTCATTTTCAATGTTAAAAGCAATAAAAAGATACAGAATAAGCGTTGTAGTGTTTATTTTTGATTAAAATCTTTAGTATGAAAAAAGTGGCTTTCTTATTCGTGTTGTTTTGTACTGCAATTTATGGTCATGCACAGGAAGAAATTGTGATAGATTTGGATTCTATAAAAAATATTAAAACAACGCGCTATTCTTCTGTGAACGAAGTTGGCGTAAATATTAGTCTTGGCGGAAAAACGAAGCAAAAATTGCCATCTCAAACTACCACAATCAAACTTGAGAATGAAAAGCCAAGCGTGCTGTTTAGAACGGTACATGGTGCATTGATAAATCCAAAAATTTTTATTGGTGCAGGAACCGGTATAGATTTTCAACCTAATCAAAATGCAGGAATTCGTGCGTATTCGCTGACGTTTCCGTTTTTTGCAGAGTTCAGAGAATATGTGCTGGAAGGAAATTTCAATATCTTTTTCTCACAACGCTTGGGTGGCGCAATCTTTATTGATTCTTATCGAAATCAGCAGCTGAATAGCGGCAGATATACCGGTGCTTTCGGCGAGTTTATGATTGGCGGAAGATATGTGACTTCCGGAAAAAATATTTCATTGCATTTTGGAGTCGGTTATCGTTTACAACACTTACAAAGAAGGGTAGATGTGCAGGATATAAGAAACGGAAATGTTCAGATTTTTTCGAATACTACAGAAATTTCTATAAAACATTATATACCAATTTCTATTGGTATCACGTTTTAAATC
This sequence comes from Chitinophagales bacterium, assembly GCA_035389165.1. GTDB lineage: Bacteria > Bacteroidota > Bacteroidia > Chitinophagales > JADIYW01 > JADJSS01. The sequence goes on along the minus strand of DAOORG010000002.1, from coordinate 6,189 downwards.
AATTCTAGATTACTTTTTTCAATCCAGCCGGTTTTGTCGTTGGGTAGTTTTACTTTCAGCCAGTTTTTATCTGTGTCAATTATTTCAACTTTTAAACCGGATTGAATAGCTGTAGCAGCATTCATACTTTCCACAGGCGCACTTTTCAAAAAAGCATTTGTCTGCATGATAATGGCAAATTTTTGCTGATGTTCCGCTTTATAAGAACTATATGTGAAATAGGCAAAAACAAAGGAAAGTAAACAAGCTGTTAATCCAATTTTAAACAAGATTTTTTTAGAGAAGAAGAAGTGAATACACATTAAAAGTACGGACAGCCAAAATGCCACCAGCATAAAAATACTCCAGCTTTCAGATGATTTGGCATGCACTACGTTTTTCAATTGTTTGGTGACGAAAAACTCTTTGCTGAATTCTATTTTAGAAAATAATTTATTGTTGGTGAGCTGGATGTTATGATTGATGTATTTGTTTTCCGGTTCTAATTTTTTTGCTTTTTCATAATACAAAACCGCATTTGTATATTGCTTCAAATGAAAATAGGTGTTGCCTAAATTATAGTATGCATTTGCATTTTTCTTGTCTTTTTTTATCAGTAATAAATACATTTTTGCAGCTTCATCGTATTGTTTATTTTGATAGTAAGTGTTTGCCGTTTGAAAAATAGATTTGGAGTCTTGAGAGAAAGAATTAAATGATATGTAACAAATTAATAGCAATAACACACCTCTTAATCTCCTCTCAAGAGGAGAAATCCGGCAAGTAGTTTTCGTGATCGGTAATATGCTTTTGTAATCGTTCATCGTTAATTGTACATCTTACATCTAATTTTTCAATTGTTCTTCAAAATCTATAATTAATTCTATGGCTTTGGAATAGGTTGTCTGCATCGCATTTTCTTTTCCGACAGGTGAAAATAAAGATTGTTCGCACGTGTCTAATGTTGTTTTAAGTGCATCTATCTTTTCGTCTGCAACATTTTTCAAACGCAATTTATCGGCAATATTTTCTTTTGATAATTCGCTTTGCGGTATAAATAATTTATCTGATAAATATTCCCAAAGTGCACGAATTACTTCGTTGTAAAATGCCTGTTCGTTGTTTTGTTGTAACAGTTTTTTAGCCGTTGCCATTCTGCGTAATGCAATTTTGTTGGCTTTATTTCTTCGCATCAATAACAATTCACCATCAGAATAATCTCTTTTTCTGAATATAAATCCAACTATCAATAATAGAACAGGAGAAACAGTTAGTGCCCAAAATCCGGTGCTGCCAACAAATCCGGTGCTTTTGATATATTGCTTTTTAATTCCGTAAATGCCTTTCGGTTTGTTTTCTTTTTCCCGTTTAAAAAAGCTGGCTACATTTTCGCTTAGTTTCGCTTTTCCGCTGACTTCAATTTCCGTTTCCGGCAACGTGAATTTTACGTAATCACCTTTTTCTACGTCAAAATACGCAAACTCATATTTCGGCAATTTAAATTTTCCGCCATCTTGCGGAATCAATACATATTCAAACGTTTTAGTACCTGAAACAGTGCTGCCGTTGTTTTGATAATCATCTTTTGTTTTTGGTTCGTACGCTTCAAACTCTTCCGGAAATTCCAATTTTGGTGGTGTAATCAGTTTTAAGTTTCCGGTGCCTTTGTAGCTCACTTTTAATGTAATTGGATCGCCGACATTGCACTTTGTTTTGTCGTATTCTGCTTCAAATGAAAATTTTCCGACGGCACCGCTAAAAGTAGAAGGTTTGTTTTTTTCCGGTAATGGTTTAATATTTAATTCAACAGCATTGCTTTTGAAATTGTATTCGTAAGGTTCGTAGCCAACCACCATGCCGAAAAAATTATCAGTTACAGGTATCAGTACTTCACTTGCAAGTTCAATAGGTTCAATAGTAATTTTACCGGATTTTGTTGGAAACAAAGTTGTCCGTTTAAATTCCTGCACATAATATTTTTTGCCGTTGTATTCTTCCACCGGTGGTCGTTCATTCGGATCGTATTCCGGAAGTTTAAAATCTTCACTTAAGAATCCGTTATAGCTAGGATTCTTGGTGGCCAACAGACTTTGAAACTGGATAAGGTGATATAATTTATAAGAAAGCGTTACCTGATCACCTTGATAAAGCGAAGTCTTGGATGGAATTACGCGAACAAAAATATTCTTACTTATCTTTTTTTGGAGTTCTTCACTGGAAATATCATCTTGTCTTTCCTGTTGTCGGAAAGCATCAAATGGATCGTAATATTGTTGTTGCTGAGGTTGTTTGGCTGGCGCTGTAATTTTTACAGAAATGGTGTTGGATCTCATTTCACCGCCGTTAACCGTTGCTGTGGCTGCCGGAATCACCAGATCGCCTTGTTTTTTTGGCTTTAAAGAGTAAGTAAGAGAAACTGATTTTGAAACTTTGCCATTAATTACAGATACATTTGTGCTTTGCGCCGGACCCGAAGCATCAAAGCCTGCAGCAGCAAAATTGGGTGGTGTAAATTTTTGCAAACTTCCATTCTCAACAGAGTAGGTAACATCAAAAGTATAGTTTAACGGAATTTGTGTTGCATCTGCAGTTGCAGTAAAACGTTGAGCAAAAGAATTTTGAAATAAGAAAAGAGCAATAAGAATAAAGAATACAGTTTTTCTGCCAAAATTTATTTTTTGTGTTCTGTTAAAGTTGATATTTATTGCTTCGGTTCTCATCTCTATACGAACTACTATTTTACCAGTCTTTTTGTGTTTTAGATTTTTGAGGTTTGTTTTTGTCTTTAGAAAGTTTCTGTTGCACTTTTCCTTCTTCTGCTCCAATGGCTTCTAATAATTTCTGTGCTTCTTCATTGCTGATTTGTCTTTGTTGCTGCGCTTGTTGCTGTTGTTGTTTATCTTGACTTTGCTGCTCTTGTTTTTGTTGTTGATTTCCGTTTTGCTGCTGGTTCTTATCTTGTTGTTGTTTCTGATCTTTTTTATCCTGATTGTCTTTTTTATTGTCTTTTCCGCCGCCGCCGCCATTTTTTTTAATTTTTGCCAATGCCATCATCAGATTGTATTTCGCATCTTCATCTTTCGGGTTTAGTTTTAAAGACTGTTTATATGCTTTAGCACTTTCTTCCCATTTTTCCTGTTTGTACCAGGCATTTCCAATATTATAATGTGCTCTTGCCTGAATGTCAGTATTGGTTGATGTTTTTGCTACGGCATTAAAAAGTTCTTTTGCTTTATCCAATTCGTTGAGTCTGTATAAGGCATCGCCCTGATTGAAAATTGCGCGAATATCTTTGGGTGCTTTTTGTAAGGCCTTGCTGTAACTTTCCGTTGCGTTGTTATATTTTTCTTTTGCGTATAATTTATTGCCTTCGCGTAATAATGTATTTGCGCTTTGTGCTTTTGCATTGTTTGCTTTGGCAATAAAGAAAATCACTAACCCAATCTTCAGCAGAAGTTTTATTACCGTAAGCACAATAATTAATGTTTTGTGCTTTTTTATAAATGCTTTTATATGTTGAATCAGCTTAGTCATTTTTAAAATCAAATCCTTTTTTTCTATAGGTAATGAAGAAATCAGCCATTAAGACCAATAATGCAAAAATCAGAAAATACTGGAATTGTTCTACAAAATCGGTAAATACTTTATCATTAATAGTTTTAGTTTCCATTTTCGCTATATCTTTTGATAAGAATTCAGCTACTTGTTTAGTATTGTCCAGCACATAGTAATTTCCATTTCCGCCTTTTGCTAAAGCTTGTAACATATTTGCATTCATTTTGGAGATGATGACAGCTCCGTTTTCGTCTTTTTTTTCACCTGTTATTTGTCCATTCTGATCATAAACCGGAATAGTGCCGCCATTAGCAGTACCAACACCAACGGTAAATACTTTAGTTCCGTCAGAAGCAAGTTCTTCTGCCATATTGATGGCATTTTCTTCATGGTCTTCACCATCTGTAATTACGATGATAGCTTTGTGTTTTTTGTCTGTTTCTTTGAATGCTGCTTCGGATTTTTCGAGTGCATCCGTTATTATGGTGCCTTGTGTTGGAACAGAATTCGTAGTAATGGAACGCAAATAAAGTAAAAGAGAAGAATAGTCTACCGTGAGCGGCATTTGCAGGTAGGCGTTGCCTGCAAAAATAACAAGTCCTACTCTATCGCCGTCCAGATTTTTCAATAACGTCTGAATTAGTAATTTTGATTTTTCAAGACGCGATGGTGCCACATCCTGAGAAAGCATACTTTTAGATACATCCAGCGCAATCATGATGTCAATTCCTTTGCGCTGTACTTTTTCCATTTTGGTGCCCATTTGTGGTTGTGCCAGTGCCAGAATCAGAAAAAATAAAACAACATTAAGTGCAATGAATTTCAGCAACGATTTTTTTTCATTTCTGTCAGGCATCAAACGTTTCATTAAATCGATGTTGCC
>DAOORG010000002.1:0-1672 GCA_035389165.1 Chitinophagales bacterium | reverse complement strand
GTTTCCTGTGCAATTTTTCGCAACAATGGTTCGTCAATTTGTACCGGAAAGCTCTGATAATACGTTCTTCCATTCTGGTCTTTCACAGGATAGGGTGCGTTGCCATTTTTACCAATACCAATGGTGTAGACACGCACACCAAATGTTTTCGCAATTTGAATAGAAGTATACGGATCGATATAACCCATATTGTTTACACCATCCGTCATCAAAATAATCACTTTGGTTTTTGATTTACTTTCTTTTAGTCGTGCAACAGCTGTTGCCAAACCCATACCGATAGCAGTTCCGTCTTCGACCATACCACTTTGGATATCTTTGAACAGATTCAATAAAACCTGATGGTCAATGGTAATCGGACATTGTGTAAAGCTTTCACCGGAAAACACCACCAACCCGATTCTGTCATTTGGCCGGTCTTTAATAAATTGCATAGCCACTTTCTTTGCAGCTTCCAATCTGTCCGGTTCAAAATCTTTGGCTAACATGGAGCCTGAAATATCTAACGATAATACGATATCTATGCCTTGTGTTGATATTTCTTTTTCTGATAAGGAACTCTGTGGACGCGCCAGTGCTGTGACTAAAAATATAAAAGATAAAATTTTCAGTATTGGTAATGCTGCCAGTAATTTTACTTTCAGTGAAGAATTTTGTTCTAAAACACCACCATGCTGCGGAATATTGAAAGACGGATAAAATGTTTTTCGTTTATAATAAAACCAATACACAATAAACGGCACCGCCAGCAATAACCAAAAGTATTGTGGATGCGCAAACGTGTATGGAAATAATTTAGTCATTGGTTATTAGTCAATAGTCATTAATTTATTGATTTAGAATCAAGCAATCATTTAGTATCATTTTTAATCTGCGATTTCTCTTCTTCAATCAATTTTGTTTTGTCAATAAAATCTTTGATGATTTTCAACGAGTTCTCGTTTTCAATAAAATCAGGTTGTGCTTTGGCAAACTTTACAAAATCACTCAACACCAACACTTCATTCAGTTCTTTTTTCAACGATTGTTTTAACATTCCTTTATGCATGGATGATAGTAGTTCGTCGGTTGTTTTTTCCATCGCCGGAATTTTATAGCGCAACTCAATATAGGTTCGTGCAATGTCAGTTAACTCAGAATAATAGGATTTTACTTCACCGCTTTGCCATAGTTTTTTCTGATTCAGTTTGTCCAGTTCTTTGAGTGCCCATACGTGTGGTGGAAGCAAGAATTTTTCATCCACAGGTTTCTTTTTCTTTTTGCGTTCCAGGATGAACCATGTAATGATACCAGCCAAAATTGCGAGCACCAAAGCACCAATCAGGTAAGGTGCTATTTCCTTAAAAGTCAATGGAATTTTAAGCGGTTCTTTGATGTCTTTGATATCTTTTGTGGTGTCAATTTTTACGCCTGCAACGTGTACCAGAATTGGCTCAGAAAGGATGGTGTCCAGTTTTCCGTTATTATTTACCAGAAATTGAAATCGAGGTAATTGAATTTGACCGGTGTCAAAAACAATTAAGTTGACTAACTGATGGTATTCATACTGACCCGATTTTTTGATGGTGTCTACCGGTGTGAAGTTGGCCACTTCTATGGTTTCTGAGATAGTGTCTTTCAAATTCGGAAACACGACTTTGTTGTTGGAGGTGGCTGACACAAATAAATCCAC
>DAOORG010000001.1:10018-33478 GCA_035389165.1 Chitinophagales bacterium | reverse complement strand
AAAAAAATATACTTAATTATTTCTACTATTTTTGGTATTAAAAGAAAGATTAATATGACAGAAACGGTAGCAGTAGCGTATACTATATTTAATTATTCCTGAAACAAGTTCAGAATTTCGAGTAAGGTGTAGTTAGAGAAGATTGATTCGTTGAGCTAGAAATGATGTTAATTCAGCTTCACCGGTGCGGTCATGTAAAATTCAGGAATGATGACGTGAAAGAGTTTTCCGTCGTTGCATTTTTCCATCAGAAACGTACCAAACATTTTTCCCATATCGGTTTTTAAATCACAACCGGAAACGTATTCGTATTTCTCGCCGCGTTTAATAACCGGCTGCTCGCCTACCACGCCTTCGCCTTCCACTTCACGGCGTTGTCCAAGTGCATCTACAATATACCAATGCCTGCGCAACAATTGTATGGTATCGTTGCCGTTATTTTCTATAGTGATTCGGTAAGCAAACATAAAATGCTGACTCATCGGATAAGAATAATCCGATTGGTAGAACGTTTCTACGCTTACTTTTACTTTATGTGTGATGGCAGTGACCATATGCTTTTGTTCTGTAGTAAATATAACAATAAAAGGTAAAAAATAGTTTCGTTTGAGAAATAAAACCACTTAAGAAACTTCAGAAACAAAAGAAAAAAGAAGTAGAAACGGTTCGAAAACTTAAGTTTCTTAAGCTTCTTCTGTGGTGTATCTAATGACCGAATTTAAGAAAGTAGTTAACGACTTCTTCGAGTTGTTTTTGTGCCATCGGTAAATCGTCATTGATTATCGTTAAATCAAACTGATTGGCTTCGTTCATTTCCACAGATGCCTTTTCGAGTCGTTTGGTAATTTTTTCATCGGAATCGGTGCCACGCGTTCTTAACCGGTGCTCCAGTATTTCCAGGCTTGGTGCTTGTATAAAAATAGATAGCGGTTTAAATTTCAGATTTTTCATCACATTAATAGCACCAAAAACATCGACCACTAACAATGGAAATTTATTTAATTCATTAATTCTGTCGAGCTCTGACTTCATTGTACCATAGTACATTCCAGCATAAACTTCCTGCCATTCCAGCAGTTCGTCTTCTTTTATTTTGGCTTCAAATTCCTCATTATTCATGAAGTGATAATCGACGCCATGTTGTTCTCCTTTTCGTATGGAACGTGAAGTGGCAGAAACGGAATAGGAAAGTTCGGGAAATTGCAGCAGCAGAAAGTCACCTAAGGTATTTTTGCCTACACCGGACGGACCTGAAAGTATAATGACTTTTTGCATGTGCGAAGATAGGATTTAGTCGTGAGTCGTGAGTCGTGAGTCGATATAATTTTTCAACATTATAAAGACTGTGAATAATCCATTATTATGATTTCTAAATAATTACTTACTACTTTTTGCTCACGACTTACGACTATAATATATTCAACACTTGTTCTTTTATTTTTTCGAGCTCATCTTTCATTTGCACGACAATTTTCTGCATATTCGCATCGTTGGCTTTAGATCCGATTGTATTTATTTCTCTGCCGATTTCTTGTGCAATAAATCCAAGCTTTTTACCTTTTTCCATTGTATCTTCCTGCAGTGTTTCCATGAAATACAAACAATGCGTATCCAAGCGGACTTTTTCTTCGTTGATATCCATTTTTTCCAGGTAAAAAATCAATTCTTCTTCGAACCTGTTTTTATCCATCAATTCTTCCTGCACATGAACGGCAACGTCGTGTTTGAGTTTTTCACGCAGCTTTTCCATTCTATTTTCTTCATGTGGCTGCAGTTCTGCTTTCAGTTGCTCAATTGCACGAATTCTATCCACTAAATCTTTTTCAAGTTGTGTGCCTTCATCTTTTCTGAATTGAATAATATTACTGAGTGCTTCCTTTACACCTTCGTTCAGTGCAAGCATATCATCGTCATTCAATTCTGCCAGTTCTGCTTTGCTGATATCCTGAAAACGTAGAATTGCAGGCACCACATCACCTAAGGGAATATTTTTTTCATCTGAGAATTTTTTCAATTGCAGATAATAATTTTCGATGAGATTAAAATTCAGTCCTCCGGTTATGCCGTTTGCTTTTTCTTCCTGAAAAAATAAATCTACTTTGCCTCTGATTAATTGCGAGCCAATTAATTTGCGTATTTCAATTTCTTTTCCTCTTAATTCTGCTACTGCTTTAAAATTTAAATCCAGTGATTTACTGTTCAGTGATTTTATTTCTATAATGTAGGATTTGTCGCCCAGTTTAATGCTGGATTTTCCGTAGCCGGTCATGGAATATAACATAGATATTTATGATTTATGATTTAAGAATTGAGATTGATATAAAGATTTACTGAAATTTATAATCTGTAACTTTTGCTAAAAATCTTTACTCAGAGAGAAATGCCAGATTGGTTTTTTATTGAATTGCAAACCATCGAAACCGAAGCCCGTGTCTAATCGAATAAAATAACCCAAAATGTTTGTTCTGAAACCACCACCGGTACCAAATACAAACGGATTACGATAATAGTCAACAGTTACCACTATTGGATTGTTATTAGGCTGAGGAGTAACCACTTCGGTACTTTTCGCATTATTTTTATTAAACGGATTTGCAAAATTATATGCTATACCAGCATCAAAAAATCCGACTAACTGGAAGTCTCTGAGGAAAGCAGATTTCAAAGGTTTTTTAGCAAAAAATGAAAATAGCGGAATGCGCAACTCAGAATTCCATAACAAATAATTATTTCCATTTCTGATATTTTGTGGCAATCCACGCATATTCATCACCGGTGCCTGTAAGCCATAATTCTGGTCTGTGGCAATTGGAATATCATTGGCATATTTTGGATTTAGCCAGGTATCCACACCACCTAAGAAGTACAATATTTTTTTAGGTCCAAATGAAGTTGCTCCTGCAAAACGGTTTGCCCAAATAATATTTCTATAGACTTTCTGATAATGACGTATATCAAATCCAATATTTGCGAGGTGCGAATTTTTCTCGTTTGCATTATAAAAATATTCTGCAAAAACTTTATACCGAAATCCGTTGTGAATATTAAACTGAATTTCTTTAGAGTTGTCCTGTACAAATTCCACACGACCAGACACCCAGTTTTCTTTAACATCATCTACTAAAAAGGAAACCTCGTCCGTATAGCTATAATTAAGATTTTCATTTCTGTAAGACACAGACCATCTTAAACTTTTTGTAATATCAAATGGATAGCTAAAAGAGGTTTCAAAAAAATTAGTTCGACTTTTTGCAGAACGTGCATTTATTGATGGTATTACATTTCCGTTTGCATCTATCAATTCATAAAAAACCTTATCAGAACGACGGTAGTATAATATTGTTTTATCAATTCGTTTTTTAAGATTAACATATTTAGCGTATGTTTCAAATCCTCTGAAATCAAATGGAATACGGAAGCCTCCAATTATTTTGTGATCTTCCATTAAATCACTGATTCCAAAGTTTATCATTCCACCCAACGTAGGGAAATTATAACTACCACCGTTTTGATTAAAACTCTGATAATTTTGTGTCATGATGCTATTGTCCAGCTGAGTCACCACGTAATCTGATGTGAATCTTGCACGATACGGCAAAATTCTGATTTTTTGTCCGGTAGTACTTTCCACATTTTCATTGCTGACAACCGGCACCGGTGTGTTTTGTAAAAACGGTGGTGCGTCTTCATCTACGGCAATTGTTTTTACAGTATCATTTATTTCAATAACACCGGCCGTATCTGTTTTTATTGCTTGTGCCACTTGCGTTGTTGTAATAACAGCATCAAAATCAGATTCAAAGGTGTATCTGAAATTTCCATTATACAAACTGTCCATGGTTATCTCTGTTTCTCTTGCAAACTCCGTATTATTTTTAGCAGCACTTGCCGGCTTTTTATAATTAGATGCCATCAACACACTTTCCTTGTAAAACTTTCGAAAGGATGTGTTGCGTAAACCAAACGACTTTTTTTCCGAAAGTGCTTCTTCCTGTAAATTTGGTTTGCTGTAGATAAAAGATTTCCTCTTATTTGCACCAAAAAAGAAATAGCTGTTTTGTCTGGACAATGCGGCTCGTTCTATTCCTTTAGAAAAATTGGTTATTGGAAATGTAACACCTTTCCATTTGTAACTATCTACTTCCAGACGAATGGTTTGCGCTGAATCCGTATCTTCGTTAATTAATTGTTCTACCGTATCTTTTCCTACATAAAAACTATCCAGTGTGCCCACATACTGATTGCTGATTCCATTTTCATCACTCAAAAAAGAATAAAATGCCTCGCTATAATTTCCGATTGGTTTTTCGTTAGCAAATGGTGTTTCCGTTACGCGAGCCAAATCTGTTCCTCGTTTGTTTATATCATAATAAAATAAATCGAGTGTATGTGTTGGCAAAATGGTATCCACATTCATGAATGCATCTGTTTGTCTGTTAGAAGAAAACAACACTCCATCGTTGCCATTCCAGTTGACGTAAACAGGATTTAAATCATCTGCCTTATCATTATTCAGTTGTGTGGCTGTTGAATTACCGGTGTTGTATAAGTACAAATCCGTTTGTCCTTTATTTTGTCCGGAAATGACTAATAAATTTGGATTATTCGTGAAGTCGGCACCATGTATGCGTTGAAACTTGATGATATTGTTCTTTGTCGTTGTCTTTTTATCGAGGTCAATTTGTCGTAATCGAATAACATCTTTCTTTTCAGAAATCACAGCCAGCTTATGACCTGATTTTGTCCATGCTAAAATTGGATAGGATTTATCAAACGGATATTGATCTGAACGGAAGCCACCTTTGCCAACTTGTTTCGTTTTTTTAGTTTGTAAATCCTGTACAAATAGTTTATAAAATCCACCGTCAAAAGCAGCATATGCAGCATATTTTCCATCAAAAGACACTTTCATGTCACCAATTTCGTTATTATTTCTTTTTTTGATTTTGGTTGCCGTAAAACCTGCTGTACTGTCTCTGTCTTTGTTGTCTATTTGATACCTGCTGAGGTAGAATTCTTTCCAGTTGCGCATCAATTCCTCCACCGTAGTGTTCACAGAGTACACAAAACCTTTGTTTATATTGTGGTTGACGCGTGTGATGTATAAAATATTAGGAATTGCATCTCTGCCGTACATTTCATTAATCATGTACCAGAATGACTGACCTGCAAATTCAGGATTGATGCCTATTAATCGGTTGAAATCAGATTTTTTAGCCGTTTGCAGATACAGCTTCAATTTTGCATCCTGTTCCGTGTTCCATGGTTCGCCCATGTATGCTGAAAGTCCGCTTCTGTACCAATCCGGTAAAACCAAAAAAATGGCGTTTTGAATTTTTTGACCAAAGCTATTTCCTGCCATCATCTGACGAATATACAATTCGGATAAACCTTTCATCAAATCGCGCTGTAGATGACGATGGTTGCCATCATAATGCAGAAATAATTTATTATCACGCAATACCGCCGTTCCTCCAATATTATAATCTTCCTGTCCCAATCCGATATTTGTTTGTGCAAGGTCAGTAATGTCATTATACACTAAAATGTCTACTTTAGAACGATAATGAAAATCCATTTGCTTATCCAGCTCTTTCAATTTCATTTCAGCTGTGGTCCAGACAAACTTGCCAATTTCCTGTCCGCCAGGATAAAAATAAATGGTAAAATTATCTGAATTGTAATATTGCCAGTCGAAGGAATGATACTGGACACGATTTTGACCAAATTGTACTTGTGTTGTCTGAGCAAAAATCAATGAAAAATCAGAACTAAACAGCACTAATAAAAAAACAAATTTCAGAATGCTAAAAAACTTTCCGGAATTAATTTGATTAAATATTTGTGTGATTTTATTCATTTTATATTCTCAATACGCTATGCGTTTTACTTATTACTATTTACTACTTTTACAAAGTAAATAAATCTTATGGATAACGCAAAAATAAAGACAGATATTGCTGCATTTTGTTTTAATCCTTTTCAGGAAAACACCTATGTAATATCGGCTGCCAATAAAGAGTGCTGGATAATTGATCCGGGTTGTTATACGCTACAGGATCAGAAAACATTAGTAGGATATATTGAAAAGAACGGATTAAAGCCTGTTAAACTGCTCAATACACATTGTCATTTAGATCATATTTATGGAAATAAGTTTATTTCGGATGAATATCAACTGGAATTAGGCATTCATGAAAAGGAATTACCCATGCTGCAACGTGCTGATGTTGCGGCGCGTATGTATGGAGCAAAAATTCCGGAAAAATGCGAACCAGGTTATTTCATAAATGAAGGCGAGCAGTTAGTGTTAGATGGTGCCGTTTTTGATATCCTGTTCACACCAGGACATTCGCCAGGCAGTATTTGCTTTTCCAATAAGGGTGAAAAATATGCCGTTGTTGGTGATGTACTCTTTCAGGGAAGCATTGGACGAACGGATTTACCTGGTGGTGATTATGCTACTCTGATAACATCCATTCAAACACAATTACTGGTATTGGATGCAGCAACAGAAATTTTCAACGGACATGGACCTAGCACCAAGGTTGGTGCGGAAATTAAATCAAATCCATTTTTAAGCTGATGGTATGTATATCTATAGTGTAACTATAACTATTGAAACAGGAGCAGAACAGGAATGGCTGAAGTTTATGCAGCAAAAGCACATTGCCGACGTGCTGAAAACCGGCTATTTTACTACTGCTTCCATGCGAAAAGCTGTAAATAAAGAAAACGCTGCTTTTGTAACGTATAACATAGAATATACTGCAAATTCAATGGAAGCATATACACAGTATCAGCAACTGGAAGCCGCACGTTTACAAAAAGATGTTGCAGACCGATTTTCGGGTAAGTTTACGGCACAGCGAACAGTATACCAAAAAGTAGTAGAGTTCTAATTTGACTCTATTCAATTCAAAATGAGTATAAAAGAAAAAAGCACAGAATAAATTCTGTGCTTTTTTGTTATGCTTTCAATAACCTAATTTATTTCGTTTTTAATTTCTTGCGGGTAGCTTTATCCACCTTATCTGTTTCGTCATTGATATCATCACCTTCATCATTTGTTTTGTTGCCGCCTAATTTTGCGAAATCAAATTTCAATGTGAATCTGAAGGTATTATCCAATGGATTTCTTGCACCACCGGTTGGAATCAGATAAGAAAAATCTAAGCCAAAAACGCTGTATTTTACGCCAACACCAGCTGATACAAATCGTCTGTTGCCTTTATCTCTTGCTTCCAGAAAATAGCCTAAGCGAGCTGCAAAAATGTGATCGTACCAGTATTCTGTGCCGATGCCCATTGTCCATTCGCGCATTTCTTCTTTAAAGCCACCCGGTGCATCACCTATAGATGTAAATATTCCTTTGAAAGAAGATTGTTCTTTAAAATCCGGTATTCTGTTGCTGTCTGCATCACCTTCTCTTGGTGTTGGCACCAGCAATTTATTGAAGTCTGCATAAATTCCCCATTCGTGGTATTTGTTGGGTTGCAAACGGTATCCTACGCCTAATCCAAAATTGGTTGGAATAAAATCTTTTTCTCTGGCATTAGCTGTATAAGAAATTTTAGTACCCATATTGGTTATAGCAAAACCTGCCATGAAATTTGATTTCATTTTCTTTTTACCAACCGTCATATCTAAGTTATAGGTACCGGATAAATCAGCACCAAAGGCATTTCCAGCTTTGATGGGTTCACTTCCAAGATTTTGTCCTGAAGCCAGATTAGAGTAAATGTAACGAAACGCCACGCCAAGTGCAAAATGCTTTCCTAATTTTCTGGAATAACCTGCATCAAACGATAATTCACGTGGATTACCGCTGCCAAGTGAATTTCCACCGGCATCTGTAAATTCTATATTTCCTAAACTAAAGAACTTGAGAGATGTATGAACCACATCATTTCGGGAAATTTTATAATACCCTGTAAAGTGAGCCATATAAATATCCGTTATACCTAAAGCACGTAACCATGGTGCATATGATAAAGATAAGCCTAATTTCTTTTTTGCAAATGCTAACTTAGATGCATTGTAAAAGGTAGTGTTTGGATCAACAGAAGTTGCTATACCTACATCACCCATTCCACCACCTCTGGCATCTGGCACAATCCGCAAGAAAGGAACTGCAGTATTAACAACTCTTGTTAAATCACTATTAATTGAATTATTTCCTTGTGCTTTAACATCGGTAAAAAAACAAGTTATCAGCAATACAATAAACAGAGTGTTGGGTCTCAAAAAATATCTCATGTAAAAATTATTAAAATTAGATTAGTGTAAATTTACGTCCATATTTGCAGTTTATTCTATTTTATTTCTAAGTGTACTATCAACTAATTTATCTTTCAAAACGTTAAAATGGTAAAATTATTTGAAAAAATCTAATTTAGTATCACTAATTTTTGGTATTGACTAACTTTTTTACCGGTGTCGTCTTTTAATGATATTCTATAAATATATACACCACGTCCAATTTTATCGCCAAAATCGTCTAATCCATCCCAGATTATGTCGTCTACTCTGTAGCCTGTAGTATTTATATTTTTTGTAATTGTTTTTATTACCTTACCTGAAACGGTGAAGATTTCTATTCTCAAATCCAATGGTGCACCTGGTTTATTATGTTCAAACATAAATCGGGTGTTGGTGGTAAACGGATTTGGATAATTCAACACATGTGACAATGCCAGATTTGCTTTTTCCTCTACAATAAATTCCGTGTAACCAACTCCTGAATTATTCAGGACATCCCAGGCTTTCACTTCCAGTGTATGTCTGCCTTTTGACAATTTTGAAAACGGATAATTCACTTCGCCACGTGAAATATCATCCACAGTGGTCTCGTAGAAATCGTTCAGGTTATAAATTTGTTTTGTGTCGTTATCTATAATTGCCGTGATGTCGTGCCCGACACCGTTTCCGGAAGTATTGATTCCATTTTCATCAAATAATTTTGAAAATAATTTTGGTCTTTCGTCTGTAATTCCACCAAAAACAAATTTTTCATCGTTTAAAAACACATCAACATCCGGTCCTTGGTTATCTGTTAAAATGGTATCACTGGCACCACCAATCACGATATCTGTTGTGTAACCGGCTGCATCAGTAGTATCTGAGCTGGCATACATACTTATTTTACCAAAGCCGTAATTATAGTCAATATCTTTCGGTACTAAAAAAGTACATTTAAATTTACCATTGGTAACTTTTGCCTTTCCTTTGTAGATAATATTTTTCTGAAGATCAAAACTAAACGGAAGACTTCCATTTGGATTATTGATGCTGTATGGATCATTCACCAACGTATTTACAGACTTCGTTTTATCATAAATATTGACCGATGCGATACCGTTAAAATCTGACATCAGGAAATTGCTTTTATCTCGAACTTCGCCGTCAATAGTAATTTTTGATAATGCTTTTAAGGTATCATGTGGTGATGAAAAAGGAACATTATTTAAATGCGTGGCGACAACATTATATTTTGGAAATGCCAGCCTTAACGCAGGGTCACCTAAGAGTGTAAACTTTCTGTTTCCATCTAAAGTATTGGTGAATTTCTTTGCTTCCCGAACGATGTCACCCAAAGTAATATTTACATCCGAATAAGCATTCACCATTTGTTCCATGAAATTATCATTCATTGTTTTATTTCTGTTTGCATAGACTACACGTGTTGTAGTAACCAATGCAATACCACCACCATTAGCATTAAACAAAACTCTTTCACCGGCTGTAAACTCGTCTATTTTATCGTATGGAGCAAACTCACAAGTGGCAGTAATTAAGAGCGGTAATTTTGAACTATTTTCCCATTGACCAATATCATCTATTGTTAGTACCCGTTCGGCGGCCAGGCCAATAGGACCACCGTGTCCCATGTAATTCAAAAACAAGGAGCCGGTAAATAATTTCCTGTTGATGGCTTCATTTACGGCAGGATATGTAGTTCCGCCGGCAGCTGATTGTTGTTGATATGCGTCTAAATAGATTTTATCTATATTCGATTTTTTTTCTGCGGTTCCGTAGTAATCTGCTGCTGTATTGGCGTCTGAAATATGCGTATTAAAATCTTCGTCATCTGCAATAAAAGCTCCTTGATTTCTCCAATCGCCGTATGCTTCTTTTGATGCATACATTCTTATTTTATCTACAGCTGTCTGTGCCTGTGTCACATCACCTGCCGGTATTCTGCCTACACCAATATCAATAATTTCAGCAGCAGTATTATTGATATTTGCTCCTTCATTATCATCCATTAGTCCGAAGAAATCATCAGACACATAGGTGTCCAGTGTTTCATAAGATTTTTCACTTTCAAAAGTTGGAATAAGATAGTCACCCAGATTTTTATTATCGTATGTGCCATCTCCGAAAAGCAATAAATATTTAGGCATTTCTGCTGTATTTCCGGCGGCTCTGTCGTAAAACATTTTTGCAAAATCTCTTATTGCGGTTACGTCATTGGTGCCGGAAGAAAATTCGTTATAGACTTGGTTTAACTCGGCTACCGCTACCCGTAGATTTTGTTTTTCTCTGTGAAATTGCGCCAATTGTTCTGCCTGTTGGAGAAATGCAGCACGCGTAACAATCAACATATCCTGTTGTGGCAATGCGTGTAAATTCTGATTATTTATGGTTCCTAAAGCCATTGGTATGTCATTAGCTGTTTCAACAGCTACAAATTCTTTTAAAGAGTCGGTAGCAATATTGAATGATGCAATATTACCCGAAAGATTATAATTTATCTTCTGCACTGAAAACGGGTTTGTGACATCCCAGATTTCGACGTTTGGATTAATGTTCTGAATTTCGAATCTGGAAATATTACCGCTTCCAACAGAAGAAATATTCCTGAAGTATAAGGGTTGACCATTGTATCGAAGTGTGGAAACGGCATTTAGCTGAATAAAATCCAGCCAACCTTTAGTATTAAAATCACCGTTACGATCATAATTTAAATTCACAGAAAAATTTGAAGACAGATTAAACAATGACAACTGTCGTTGCACAAAAACACCTGCATCCGGAATATCGAAGAATGAATTAATGTTAGGAATAAAAATACTATTTACATTTGATGCGTTGTCAGTAGACACGGTAAAAGTGGAGCCGAAAGTATTGGATTTTCCGACCAGAGCAATAGATAATTTAACAGGTTGTGCACTAATTAAATTAGGCAAACTAAAGCTATATGATTTATCAGTGACACCGCCAAACTCATCTCCGATAAACTGCTTTCCCGATTGAGCAATATTTATTTTATCTTCTTCAAAAGAAATATAATCGTCGTAAGTAGTGATTATTTTATTTTCCGGACTACTCATTGAATTTACCGAACCAATTCTTGCACCGGTTCCGGCATCAGCAGTTATAAAAAAGTTTTTAGTATCGCTGTATATATGCTTTTTTGCAAGAAACATTTGCCTGGATATGTTATAGGTCCATTTTTCCGGTCCGGGCAAATAAGCCAGCACATAGTCACCTGCCTGAAATCTATTAGAAACTGCCGTAACCACTTTAATACTGATTTCTTTTACGTCGTCCTCTTTATCAGCTCCGGCAAGTTCCGGCAACATACCGGCACGATGTCCGAATATTCGAATATTGGAAGGTTGAAGTACATCAACATTTAAGCCTAAATTCTTTAAAAAAGTATAATCCAGTTTGTATACACCACCTTTGGTCACTCCCAATTTAAACCATTTGCCACTGTTTAAAACTGAAGATGGCGCATAATTTCTTTCTTCTAACCCTTTTTCTTCTCTAGAATTTACAGTGTTGGCTGGAACGGCTACTAGATTAAATGAAGTTAATATTTCAATTTGCCCGTTATTTTTAATGAATGGTAAAACCGAAATACTTACAATTTTCTTATTTCGCTCAAAACCGGCTGCATTCGAAACCACTAATTGATTGCTTATTAATTTAACCTGATCTGCAGACAAGTTGACATCTTGCAAGGGTTTAAAAACAGGATTTTGAATGGCAAACTCTACTGAGTTATTTTTGAAAGTGGAAGTTGAAAAATGATAAACAGGCAGGCCTGAAAATTCTTTTGGGTATATTGCTTTTGAGAATACGAGTTCTTTATTCGCTATTTTCCAATCAATCGTTACTGAATTATCAGAAATAAAGGCTTCCTGAGCCACTACATTCAGCATTTGAAGCAGCAGAACAATTAAAACTATTTTTTTAGAAATCTTTACCATTTTTGCCTCAAGATTAATTAATTGTTAGATGTTAGATTAACATAAAACGATGCAAACTGTTTTTTATGCAATTTTACGGGAAAAAACAATATTATAAGCTATTTTGCGTTAAATAAAGTTAGTCGAAACATTTTGCAAATTAATTTATTTGCTATATCTTTGAAATAATTTTTTAAAAAGCCGAAATAATGACCTACAAAAGAATGAAAAGATTCTTACACCTAGCTATTGTTGCAGGTGTATTAGCTGTTAGCTGTAAAGGTGGAAACAAAGGAGGAAACTCTTCATCCACTACTGGCTGGAACTACAATGATAAAAAATGGGGTGGATTTGAAAAATCTCCTAACACTCAACAAATCACTGGTCCAAATTTGGTTTTGGTAGAAGGCGGTACCTTTGTTATGGGTGCTACTGAAGATGATTTACTATATGAAAACCAAAACGTACAGCGCAGAACAACTGTTTCTTCCTTTTATATGGACGAAACTGAAGTTACCAATCTGGACTACAATGAGTACGTTTATTGGTTAGAGCGTGTATTTGGTACAGATCATCCTGAGTTTGTTAAAAGTGCAAAACCGGATTCAATGTGCTGGAGAAGAAATCTGGCTTACAACGAACCTTACGTAAAATACTATTTCACGCACCCGGCTTACAATACATATCCTGTAGTTGGTGTTAATTGGTTACAAGCCAGCGAATACTGTAAATGGCGTACTGACCGTGTGAATGAGATGATTTTGGTAAAAGAAGGCTATTTAGACCTGAATGCTAATCAGAAAAATGAAGATAACTTTAACACAGAAGCATATGCAGTTGGTTTATACCAAGGAGCTACTAAAAAACAAAAAGAAGACTTAAACCCTAACGGTTCAGGAAAAAGAAACGTAAATGGAAAAGATGGTATTTTATTACCAGACTACAGACTTCCAACAGAAGCTGAATGGGAATATGCTGCTTTAGGGTTAAGAGGTAACATGCCAATGCCAGGTGAAGAAGTTGTAACAGACAGACGTATCTACGCATGGGATGGAGCAACTTTCCGTTACCAAAGACACAATAAGAACCAAGGAGATTTCATGGCTAACTTTATGAGAGGTCGTGGTGACTACATGGGTGTTGCAGGTGCGTTAAATGACAATGCTGAAATCACTGCTGATGTACATGCAAATTATCCGAATGATTTCGGTTTGTTTAACATGGCTGGTAATGTTAATGAATGGACACAAGACGTATTCAGACCTTTAACTGAAGCTGATGGTGACGACTTAAACACTTATCGTGGTAATATTTTCATGAAACCATCTTATGATGAAGGTTTGGATAGCATGGGAAGAATTAAATATGTTCGTGAAGACGATGCAGACTTAAGCAACAGAAGAAACTACAGAAAATCATATGCATTGGATTACAATGACGGTGATTCATCTTCTCAGGTTGAATATCAATATGGTGTTTCTACATTGATTAACAATAAAGCAAGAGTTTACAAAGGTGGTTCTTGGAGAGACAGAGGTTACTATATGTCACCTGGTACAAGAAGATTCTTAAATGAAGATCAGTCAACTGATGATATAGGTTTCCGTTGTGCAATGGTACGTGTTGGTTCTCCTGACGGAAATATGTTTGGTGGAAAAGGCTTTGGCGAAATGAGCAAAACTATTTCTAAAAACAAAAAAGCAAGAAAATACTAATAGATAACAATCTGTATATAAAAAGTCCCGCGAATACTCGCGGGACTTTTTTATTTTTAGCCTATGGAAATTCACGAATTATACCAACTCTTTTTACAATCTACCGGAATCACAACCGACACCAGAAAAATAGAAAAAGGGCAACTCTATTTTGCACTAAAAGGCGGTAATTTTAACGGCAATACATTTGCATCGAAAGCACTTGAGCAAGGTGCTTCTTACGCTATTATAGATGAAATTGAATTCAAAATAAATGACAATTGCATTTGGGTAGAAAATGTATTAAATACTCTACAACAATTAGGGAATTATCATTTAAATCAAGTAAAGCCAAATGCAGTGATTGGTATCACTGGTTCGAACGGAAAAACTACCACTAAAGAGTTGGTTCATGCCGTTTTAAACACCACATTCAAGACGCATTACACCAAAGGCAATCTGAATAATCATATCGGCATACCTTTAACCCTTTTGGAAATGAAACCGGATACTGAAATTGCAGTTATTGAAATGGGTGCGAATCATCAGAAAGAAATTGAAAGTTATTGTAAATATGTAGAGCCAACACATGGCATTATCACTAACTGTGGCAAAGCGCATTTAGAAGGTTTTGGCGGTGTGGAAGGTATCCGAAAAGGCAAAGGTGAACTATATGATTATTTAAAACAACATCAGGGTTTGGTTTTTGTGAATGGTGACGATGCTATTTTAGTAAACATGCTACAAGAAAGAAGTATGCCTGATTTTATTTCTTACGGAAATAATTCAAGCAACAAATACAACAGTAAAATTTTAATCGAAAATCCGTTTTTAAAAATCCAGTTTGAAGACATAGAAATAGATTCCAACTTATTTGGCAGTTATAATTACAGTAATATTATGTGCGCCATTGCGGTTGGAAAACACTTTGGTGTTTCTAATCAACAAATACAAAATGCTATTTCCAATTATCATCCGGAAAATGCGCGCTCGCAAGTGATAGAAAAGAATGGCTATAAACTGATTTTAGATGCCTATAATGCCAACCCAACCAGCATGCAGCATGCACTGGAAAGTTTTGCTAAATCATCGGATAAAAAGAAGATGGTTATTTTAGGTGATATGTTTGAGTTAGGTGACGATGCACCGAAAGAACATCAGCACATTGCAAATTTATCTGAGCAATTAAAATTCGACAACATCATTTTAGTTGGAAATGAATTTAGTAAAACGCAAACTTCTGATGCAGTTCTGAAATTCAAGACTACCGAAGCAGCACATATCTGGTTTCAACAGCAAGATTTTACCGGCTCAGAAATTTTATTGAAAGGATCACGCAGTATGAAAATGGAAAAAATTTTAGAATGACATAGCTTCCAGCATTTTTTCATAAGCTTCCGGAATTTCGTATCCATTAAAATGATTCGTGAGTGCATACATCAAAAAAGTTGCACTAAAAAATCCAAAAACAATCACAGCATAGGTTTGCAACGTTGAAGCTGTTCTTTTAAAGTGAATACAGGCAACATGTGTAAAAAAGGCAAGCACTGCTAAAAAATAATACGGCACAAAAAAGAAGACTTCCGGAAAATGATTTAAAGCTGCCGCACCGAAATACGTATTGGAATCCATCTTGAATATAATGCGCGCTGCGAAAACTGCGCTTACATGAACCAACAAAAAAAAAGCTAAATATAATCCTGAATAAATATGCAGTTTATCTAAGAAAGAAACGGCATTTTTCCTTGATTGTAGTACTAATTTAATTCCGGAAAACACTTGTAATACGACAGCTACAATCAGGATACTTTCTGCGAATACATTTCTATACACTATCCGAAACGCTTCCATCACTGATAAATGTTTTTCTAAACTAATAATAGCAAATGCATGATTTATCAAATGGAATACGATGAAAACTGTAATAAATAAACCGGAAAAATAATGCGCTTTTTTCATTTGAATAGTTTAACACCATCAAATATACAAACTCATTTTAGAGATTTTACTTTCGAATTAATTTCCAGGTGGTGGACCAGCCGGCATTCCGCCTGGTGGTGGCATCATAAAATCTTTTGGCTTGTCATCGCTTTTTGCAGATCCAATTTTCTTAAGTGTATACGTAACTGTTCCCATAAAATAACGACGCAATGCCGTTGACTGTACATCTTCGGTATAAATTTCCGTTACGTTTCTGGTAATGCTTCTGTTCTGATTTAAAATATCATTTGCACTGAATTTTACTTCGAGACTTTCATCTTTCAGGAATTTGTATGCAAGCGATGCATTCAACAACCAGAAACTCGTATTAAAGGAACTGGAACCACCAGCATTTAATGAATTGCTGACAGCAGTATTGAATACAAATCCTTTCCAGAATTGATAATTAAATCTGACAGCTGCTGTGTGGTTAAAGAAATTATTGTTGTTTTGCTGTTGCAGTGAATTTTTAACGATGGTGTAATTTGCATTATAAGAAATCGTAAAATCAATCTTTTTACTGATGTTACTGCTTATCGAAAAGCCTGAATTAAATGTAAATGTATTTGCCGTGTTTCTAGCATTATTAATCAATGTTGGCGTTCTGAGATATACAAAGCCAGCGTTCACATTCATGTTGCTTTTTAATTTAGTAATTGGAAAACCGTAAGTAATAAATGTTCTTGCATTCCAGTAACCGTTTAAGTTTACAGGTTGTATAAACTGCGTTCCGGCCGTTTTTTTAATATCATTAACAATGGTATCTCGCTGAAAAATAGTAGTGGAATTTGCAATGTAATTAATGGTATTTGTGGCATTGGAAAAAATAAAAAGATTGGTGGCTTTATCTGTGTTCGCTCTGCCGTAACGCAGTCCGATACTTTGCGAAAATGTTTGTTTCAATTCCGGATTACCGGAAGTCAAGATTAAAGAATTGGAATTATCTACTACATTTTGCAGTTGCGAAACAGAAGGCGGATTCGTGAATGAACGATAGAAGAAACGCAGATTTTCAGTTTTTGAAAACCGGTAATTCAGTTCTGCAGATGGCAACAAGGAAAGGAAATTTTTCTTTACATAAACATCTGAAGGAAATAATTGACGACTTTGAAGCAAGGCATCCTGACCTGTTACACCAACATTCCAGCTTAATTTTTTATTGTTGTATCGGTATGCAATTCCAATTTTATTAACCAGATAAGTATTGTTAAACTGATTGCTTAATGCGGTATCAGTGAGTGAATAGCTGTCTGAAATCACATCGTAGTTGTCTGTATTCTTTTCAGCGATGGTGCTGGTAAATAATGGTGAATAGTTAATGGAAATCTGACCATATTTTTTAATTGGTTCTGTATAAGCAATATTTCCGGCAATAGTATAACTTCTGGTTTTATAAGCAGATTGCTGGTCGATGGAATCAATAACAAATATAGAATCTGTTTGAAAATTATTGTACGTAAATAAATTTCCGTTGGTTCTTCTTGTACTTGCTGCTGTAGTCAGATTAACGGAAATCGTTCTGCCTTTTTTATTGAATTTATGCTGATATAAAATATCGTTGGAAAAATTGATGCCGAATTGTTTAGAACGTTGGTTATTCTCTGTGGCACTTTCTATGCTTTCATTATTTCTTGTGTTGGTAGCGTTCAGTATAGAAGAAGAAATGTAGTTCTGGCTACTTATAGATGGTGTTATGGTTAATGAATTCGAAGAATCAATAACATACTCAATTCTCAGGTTTAGCCTGTTGTTAAAATTCTTACTGGTTATTTCTTTCGTTTCGTTGTAAACCAATCCGCTGTCGCTGTTAGAAATATAATTCCTGTTACTCAAACTTATATTTTCATTTTTAGTTCCGTTAAAGAAATAAGAACCGGACAAAGTAACTTTTTTTTCTTTTCCTATCTTATTAGAATAATTCAAACCCAATGCAGTAGTGGTGGCAATACCATTTTGCTGACCCACTAAAAAATTATTCACCGGACTGTTTCTGCCGCCACCGCCTTGTCCGCCTCTGCCACCGCCTTGTCCGCTGTTTGCACTTCCGGAACTTGTTGCTCCTACCAAATCCTGTATATTGAAATTTTGCTGATTGATATTATTGCTCATTGCCAGAATAGAAAAACGTTTATCACCTTTGAATGTATTATAATTCAATCCGATATTAAATCGATTATCAGGACCGCCGTAACCAGCATAAAACCTGCCGAATTTTGAATTATTCATACCGTTTTTAGTAACGATATTAATGGTCTTTTGTGCATTACCATCATCAAAACCGGTAAACAAAGACTGATCGCTGAGTCGGTCAAAAACCTGTACTTTATCTATCACATCAGCAGGTAAATTCTGCATGGTAGTTCTCGGATCATCGCCAAAGAAAGGTTTCCCGTCCACCAAAATCCGCTTCACTTCTTCACCGTTAACTTTCACTGTTCCATTTTCAGATGTCACACCAGGCATCTTTACCAATAAATCTTCTGTGGTAGCATCTTTATTGGTTTTAAATGCATTTGCATTAAATTGTGAAGTATCACCTAATTGCTGCACTCTGATTTGCTTTTCCTCAATTACCACTTCTTTCAGTAATTTACTTTCCTCAGCCATTGCAATGTTCTTCAAATCCAGATTTTCCGTGACTGAAATATATTTGATGATTGTTTTGTAACTGATATAACTGATGTTTAACACATAATCGCCGGCAGGCACATCTGCAATAGAAAAATTACCTTCTAAATCTGTCGACTCACCTTTTGTTTGGGTACTGTCTTTTACATTCGTGATGGTAACATTTACACCAATAAGTTCTGAATTATCTTTAGCATCCGTTATTTTTCCAGATACCGTAAATGTTTGTGCTTTTGTGAGAGAAATACAACTTATAATGACAATGAAAAGTAGCTGTTTAATCATCCTGCAATTTTACCAATATTATTTGCAATAGACTATAAAAATGGCGAATGGTTTAAAAAAGTTAACTTAGTTAACTAAATCTTAACTTATTTTAAGCAAAAATGCACCATTGCTGTATGTTCTAGGATAATCGCATCCATTCGCGCATCCAGCGTTCCGGTATTTCATTATTTAAGGCTGTGAGGTAATCTTTATACGTACAAGGCACGAGTATGTGTTTTTGCAGGTCTTTTTTATCGTAGGTGATTTTCATCCACCAGCGATCGCTTTTTTTACTTTTCATGAAGATGAAATCGTTTTCTGCGTCATCTATCTGTACAATGTAAGTATTGAAATCTTTTTCATCTACAATTGGATAATCATTTCTTCTAAGGCTAACACCTTCCATAAAATACCAAACCATCTGTGCGATTTGCTTGGCGGTAATATTGCTTTTATCCAATTCAGGATTGTAATCATAAAAACCAATACTCATTAATTGGTCGCTCATGCCGGAATACCTTGCCATAGCACACGCTTCATCACCAAATAAACCATTCGGAGACGGATCCGGTTGTCCGGGCGCGTCAGAATAACGGATGGCATTTATGTTATAGGTAACCATTGCTGCTTCCCGTAAGTAGGGCTCTGCTTCAAAAACATGTTCACGAATTTTACCAACCCGTAATACATCATGGTTTTTGCTGCTTAGAAAGGACAATTGCTTTTCCTGAATAAAATAAGACTGATAAGCAACCAGATTATACTTGCGTAAAAAGCTGCTCAAAAAGAAATCTTTCAAGTATGTTTTATGAATGTCTACATCGCTGTTGTCCCAAACTACTTTAGAAGCTATTTGTGCAACGGTAATCTGATTTTCAAAGATTTCATAAGCTTTAAATTGTGCAGAAGACAATGCAGTATCGCCACCAATAATAATCGTGATTACATTATGTTTGAACAATTCATGTAAGGTTTCTACCACTGCGACAAGTGTGTCCACATAGGTGGCTCCTGCTTTTATATTTCCCAAATCCAGCAATTGCATGCCGTTGGTAAAAGCTGCACATTGGTAAAGTTGTTTACGCACTTCATCTGCGGATTTTTCTGTTCCTTTATTGACAATGTAACCACGGTAATCTTCCACACCTAATAATGCAACGGAATATCCTTCCAATGTTTTTGTTTGCTGATACAAATGAATATAATCGGTTGCATATTTGTTTGGTGTATAAAATTCTTCCAGAAGATGGTTATTAACCGGTTGCAAAAAATCGCTGAGCATGATAATAAGTTTGAACAAATGTAAGACTAACTGACTTTTTGCAGATGTTAAATACTCAACGAGTGTTGATTAAAAATCATTGCCGCTTATCTTTACTTTAAAGTCAATGACCAAATGAAACTTCATATTAGGGAACATGAATTAGTTACACATTATTTTTTTAACACATAGACACATAGTTTTAAACTTTGGGTAGATTTCTGAAATAATCATTAATCATTGTCTTTTGACCATATTTAAAAATATTCATACTACTAAAATTCAACAATAATCCTTTAGGTGCTCTTAATAATCTCATATATGTTAGAAGCTGCGCTTCATAGATAGTGTTCATTTCATTCACAGATTTTAGTTCAACGACCAAACAATCTTCTATAAAAAAATCACATCTAAAGTCCGTGTTTAAAGCTTTGTCTTTATATACCAACGGTACTACTAATTCTGATATAAAATTTATTTTTCTATGTTTCATCTCTTCAATCATACAATCATGATATACTTTTTCAAGCAGTCCACTTCCAACTATTTTCTGAACCTCAATTGCAGCACCAATTACATCGTACGTAAGGTTATCAAGAAATTTTTGTGTTATCATATTCATTCTATATGCCTATGTGTTAAAAAAGAGATTATGTTTAAAATACTAAGCAGCCCAGTTTTCTCTATCCAAGCTTCTAAACTGAATGGCTTCTGCTAAATGTTCCATTTGTATATGTTCACTTTTTGCCAAATCTGCAATGGTTCTGGCTACACGAATAATTCTTTCGTATGCACGTGCAGATAATCCCAGCCGTTTCATAGCGGTGTTTAGTAATGTCTGTGAAGTAGCATCCAACGCACACTCATCTCTGGTTTGTTTAGTGCTCATCTGTGCATTGCAATGAATGTCATTTTCTTTGAAACGATTTTCCTGAATCAGCCTTGCATCCATTACGCGCTTTCTGATTTCACTGCTTTTTTCGGAAGTTCTTTTAGAGGATAAGTCTTCCAGATTTACAGGCGTCACTTCCACATGCAAATCAATTCTGTCTAATAAAGGGCCAGAAATTTTATTGAGATATTTGTGTACCACTCCAGGTCCGCAAACACAATCCTTCTCAGGATGATTATAGTAACCACAAGGACATGGATTCATACTGGCTACCAACATAAAATTAGCCGGATAATCAATGGAAAAACGAGTACGGGAAATATTCACTTTTCGTTCTTCCATAGGTTGCCGCATTACTTCCAGCACATCTCTTTTAAATTCCGGCAATTCATCTAAAAACAATACGCCATTATGTGCCAGTGAGATTTCACCTGGTTGCGGATTGCTGCCACCACCAACAAGTGCAGCATTTGAAACCGTATGGTGCGGCGAACGAAATGGACGCTGATACAATAGTGATGAATTTCGTCTTAATTTCCCAGCCACTGAATGAATCTTGGTGGTCTCCAGGGCTTCTTCTAAAGACAGTGGTGGCAAAATGGTAGGAATACGCTTTGCCAGCATGGTTTTTCCAGCGCCGGGTGGTCCAATCAAAATAACATTATGTCCGCCGGCTGCTGCAATCTCAAGCGCTCGTTTAATATTTTCCTGGCCTTTCACATCTGAAAAATCAAAAGCACTATTTTCTATGGTAGTGAAAAAATCTAATTCCGGTTTTACAATCGTTTGTTCTAAAATTATATTACCGGAAAGAAAATCAACTACTTCATCCAAATGCTCCACACCATACACATTCAAACCATCAACGATAGCAGCTTCTTTGGCATTTTGTTTAGGCAAAATAAATCCTTCAAAACCATCTTTTTGAGCTTGAATGGCAATTGGCAAAGCCCCTTTGATGGGTTGCAATTTCCCATCCAATGAAAGTTCGCCCATTATAATATATTTGGATAAATTCTGAGTTTTCAATTGCTCGGATGCTGCTAAGATTCCGATAGCGATGGGCAAATCGTAGGCGGAACCTTCTTTACGAATATCTGCTGGTGCAAGATTCACGATAATGCGAATACGCGGCATATTGTATTTATTGACACGCAAGGCACTTTCCACTCTGCTCCAGCTTTCCTTAACGGCATTATCCGGCAGGCCAACCATAAAATAATGCTGTCCCTGACAAACATTTACTTCTACTGTAATGGTGGCTGCATCTACACCATACACGGCGCTTCCAAACGTTTTTACTAACATAATCTGACTTCTTTACCTATTGAGAGACAAAAAGAGGTTGAATTCCATAAAAAAAATGGAAATTATTTTTGAGTTAGTATATATTTTGGTGAAAATCGATTTTATCTGAAGTAATTCAGTTTTCGATTTTGGACTAAGACCTCTTCATTGGATTTATCATAAAAATCGATGGCAGCGGAAAAAATCAAAATCTTTATGACAAAAGTGATGCTGCAATTTTAACATACATTCCGTATTTTTAAACATGCAACAACAAGAAATACAAAGAATATTTCCTTTTCTGTCAAGTGATGTTTTAGAGGATCTGCTGACAGCATCTGCTATCAAAGAATTTCCTAAACAAACAGAACTGATTCGGGAAGGTCAGTTTATTAAAGTAATTCCGATTGTATTAAAAGGGCTGATTAAGGTTTTTACCAGAAAAGAAGATAAAGAACTTTTACTCTATTATATTCAACCCGGTGAAAGTTGTATCATGTCGTTTTCTGCAGCTTTAAAAAATGATACCAGCAAAATAGTTGCCATCACGGAAGAGGAAACCGAACTTATCTTATTGCCAACCGATAAAATTGCACACTGGCTCGTAGCATATCCATCCATTAATATGTTGTTTTATCAGCAATATGAAATGCGCTATACGGAACTGATTGACACCATTAACCAGCTTTTATATGACAAGCTGGATAAAAGAATTATGACCTACCTGCAGGAAAAATCTGAACTTACCGGAAAAAATCCTATTAAGATTACGCACAAGGAAATAGCGCTGGAACTCGGCACCGCAAGAGAAGTGGTTAGCCGTATTCTTAAAAAACTTGAAAAGCTTGAAAAAGTAAAGCAACACCAAGATTCTATAGAAATAATCCATTGAGGTGACTTTAGTCACTGCATAACAATTTTCACTTACCTAATTTTGATATGCAAATGAAAGAATGGAAGCCAATTTACAAATTTATAGCTATCTGCTTTACGTGTGTACTCATCGTTTCCGTTCTTGTCATTCTTATTCAAATTATTAACCAGTAAAAAATTAGTTATGAAAAAAAACATGGGAAGCGCAGATCGTATTGTACGATTAATTGTTGCTGCAATTTTTGCCGTATTGTATTTTACGAACACCGTTAGCGGTACCTTTGGAATTATCCTCCTGGTTTTAGCAGGCGTTTTTGTATTAACCAGCCTCATCAGCTTTTGTCCGCTGTATGCACCATTTGGCTTTTCAACCTGCAA
>DAOORG010000001.1:7556-9918 GCA_035389165.1 Chitinophagales bacterium | reverse complement strand
ATACAAAAAATGAATGTAAAATCAGTAGAGAAAAAGCCTGTAAGAAAAGGCATTTTTAAGCAGAAAAAAGTGAGCACACTTGGCCAATACTCCGGCTATTCCACGGCAGATTACCGTGGATTTGATTATCACTCTGAATATTTGGAAATGCGGGATGGAATCAAATTAGCTGCTGATATTTGTTTACCTAAAAAACTGGAAAAAGATAAAAAAATTCCGACTGTTTTATTTCTTACCAGATATGTCAGAAGTTTTGAAACAAAATTTCCATTTAGCCTGCTAGCCAAAACATTATTTGGTCAAATCACCAAAAAAGAAATAGACTTTTTTACATCCTATGGATATGCTGTCGTAATCATCGACGTACGCGGAACCGGCGCTTCGTATGGCACACGGCACATGGAATTCAGTCCGGAAGAAGTGGAAGACGGCAGAGAAATTGTGGACTGGATTATCAGTCAACCCTGGAGTAATCAAAAAGTGGGCTCAACCGGAATTTCCTATTTAGGAACTACAGCAGAAATGTTGCTGGTAAATCAGCATCCGAATGTGAAAGCCTGTATACCACGCAGCAGTATTTTTGATTTGTATAATGACATTGCCTTTCCGGGTGGCGTTCGTCACGGAAAATTTATTGAAGTCTGGCGCGACACCACTTTATCGCTGGATAAAAATAACCTGAAATATATTGGCGCAGTGGCAAACGCTGTAATCAAAAATCCGAAACCGGTAAAAGCAGATACGAAAGCGGAACAATATAAAACAGCACATGCGCAACATCAGAGCAATTTTGATATCTTTTCCGGCATGTACAAAATTACCTTCAGAAATGACATTCATCCTGATTTAGGTAGAAGCATCAATGAGTTTTCTGTTCATCATTACAAAGATAAAATCGAGCAATCTAACACACCAATCTATCGTATTGGTGGCTGGTACGACGGCGCACTTGCCAACTCTGCTATCAAAGGATTCTTAAGCACTAAAAATTCTGTCAAATTATTAGTCGGCCCATGGGATCATGGTCCGGCACAACACATATCACCATTTATTTATTCCAACAAAAAAACATTTTCCGTATGGACAGAAATGCTTCGTTTTTTTGATTATCACCTGAAAGATATTGATAATGGCATTATGGATGAACCGCCAATCTCCTATTATGCCATGGGAAAAGAACAATGGCGACATGTGTATGACTGGATGCCGAATGACTCCAAATACAAAACTTTTTTATGTTCTGCAGACAACTCATTACCTGAAAAAATAAAAAACAAAACTGAAGGTTGTTTGCATTATGCCATTGATAAAAATTTTGGAACCAGTGGTGGAGCCCGATGGAACAGCTTAACCATAAAATACAGATACAACAGAAGAATTGCCTATGCCGATTGGACAAAACGCACTAAAAATTTATTGCATTTTACATCAGAACCTT
This sequence comes from Chitinophagales bacterium, assembly GCA_035389165.1. Lineage (GTDB taxonomy): Bacteria > Bacteroidota > Bacteroidia > Chitinophagales > JADIYW01 > JADJSS01. Next base: position 8,480 of record DAOORG010000001.1, on the reverse strand, counting down.
TAACCAAAAATATGGAACTTACCGGACATGCCACCGCTGAGATTTATCTGAGTTCGGATGCTAAAGATGTGCAGTTATTTGTGTACATTTCTTCAGTGGATAAATTTGGTAAAGCAACGCATATAACGGAAGGACAATTTCGTGGTTTGCACCGAAAAGAATCTAATAAAAAATCGCCTGTACCCACCTTTGCACCTTATCACACATTCAACAAAGAAGATGCAATGGAATGGATTCCGAACAAAGTAGAAAAAATACATTTTGAATTAATTCCGACATCACATTTAATCAAAAAAGGAGAACGCATCCGGATTTCTATAGCCGGTGCAGATGCCGACCATTTCGATGAAATCGATGATAAAGCATGCAATCCTGCTTCGTTGCAGCTATTTTGCACTAAGGAATATCCATCGCAAGTGCATTTGCCATTAATGGTTGTTTAATTCTATTAACCACATTGAAACATAGCTTGAACATGAAAGCAACAAATTAATGCAATTCAATTCGGCATTCAAGAAAATCATAGTTGTAAGCAAAGCTTAGAATATCTATTACTCAAACAAACTTAATTTACTGCACCATGATTTGCTTTTATTCTTTTCTAAATTTCTATGTGATTAAATAAGAATAGCGTAATTTGGCTTATCGTTACCTAAATAATTATAGTATGAAAGCAGGATTATCAACAGAAGAAATTCGTCAATTGTGGCAAGAATATACGGTTGATGATATGAAATGGAAAGAAGGAAAATTCTTCGGGTACGTCTATTATCCTGGTGATGAATATTATAGCGTTATCAAAGAAGCTTACGCTAAATTCTCTGCTACCAATGCATTAAATCCGGCCGTTTTCCCGAGTTTAAAAAATATGGAAAATGAAGTGGTGCAAATGGCATCCTCTTTATTGCATGGCGATGAAAGTGT
>DAOORG010000001.1:5217-7456 GCA_035389165.1 Chitinophagales bacterium | reverse complement strand
TATCCGCAAGGTGCCATTGACCCTATTGAAGCAATGGCTGCAATAGCAAAAAAACACAAGTGTTTACTGCATGTTGATGCTTGTGTAGGTGGCTTCATCTTACCTTTTCTAAAAATGGAAGGTGTGGATTTACCAAAATTTGATTTTGAAATTGATGGCGTAACATCTATGTCGGCAGATGTACACAAGTATGGTTATGCAGCTAAAGGTGCCTCAGTGGTGCTGTATAAAAATGCAGATTTGCGCAAAGGACAGTTTTATGTAAAGACCGACTGGAGCGGTGGTATTTATGGTTCGCCTTCCTTTATGGGAACGCGCGGTGGCGGTCCAATTGCTGCAGCCTGGACTGCATTAAATCTTATTGGTGAAGACGGTTACAGACGCATGGCACGAGAAACGTATGAAGAAACACTTTTCATCAAACAAAAAATTGAGGAAGAAATTAAAGACTTAAAAATTCTGGGAAATCCGAAAGCGACGCTATTTGCTTTTGCCTCTGATACTATAGATGTCTATGAAGTAGCAGATGAATTAGCTGAACTAGGCTGGACCATCAACCGACAACAGCTGCCTGCCAGTTTACACGTATTATTGAATTACATACATGTTGGAAAAGGTGAACAATTTGTAAATGACCTGAAAACTGCCGTACAAAAAGCAAAACGATTTTCCATGGTGCATCTTAAAAATAACATTCAGGTTGGTGCAGTAAAAAGACTGAAAAAAATTCTGAATGAGAAACAATTTACAAGCTTAACCCAACGGTTTTCAGGCGGCGATGGTCCGGAAAGTAAACGGAAAGCTGCCATGTACGGCATGATGAGTGAATTAACCGGCAGTGGTTCTCTGAAAGATATGGTGGTAGATTTTCTGGATAAACTGTATAAACCTGAAGATAAAAAAGCATAGCTTTGTACCTACCTAAGCTTCCTAAGAGAAGGAATAAAATAGCACTATGAAAAAACATATTCCAAATTCATTAACCTTACTAAATTTATTTAGTGGTTGTTGTGGCATTGTTGCCTGTTTGCAACATCAATATACGTTAGTGCCTATATTTATTGGTATTTCCTTATTAGCAGATTTTTTAGATGGTTTTGTAGCTCGTTTATTAAAAGTAAAATCTGACTTAGGTGCGCAATTAGATTCATTGGCGGACATGACAACGTTTGGTGTCTTGCCAGGCATTATGTTGTTAAGCATAATCAACTATAAAGTGAATTTGATTACCGGAACTCCATCACCAGAAGTAAACAATATTTTTGCAGGCGATTTATTGCCTTTATTGGGATTTGTGTACACAATTTTTGCTTGTTTACGTTTGGCAAAATTCAATATCGACACCCGCCAAACGGTAGATTTTATTGGCTTGAATACACCATCCGGCGCAATTTTTATTTTAGGATTTTATATGCAGTATTTTACAGACTGGCAATTCAGAACCAACTGGGATTTTTCCATTTATGCAAAGCTTGCAGCCATGATTATTCCGTTTATACTGGCGTTTTTGCTGGTGGCAGAATTCAGAATGTTCAGTTTAAAAGGCAATCCTTTAAGCTGGAAACAAAATAAATTCAGAGTGTTATTATTATTGAGTGCAATACCGCAACTCATATTTTTAAAATGGTTAGGATTGAGTACAGTTATTTTGAGTTATATCTTGTTTGCATTCATTCATAATACAACCGAAAAAACTACGACTAAGTAAGTTGCTCTTTTATTTTTTCTTCCAACCATTGTTTTTCTAATATTACAGTAGATTTTTTAAATGCTTCAAACACTTGCTGAGCTTGTTTTTTGGTATTTATAGCAAGCAATGTATTTAAATTTTTTAAAAAAGCCTTATTGATTATTACATGTGCTTCAGGTATCGTGTTTTTGACAGAAATAAATTTTTTATAAGAATCCATACCGGAAATCAGCACATTATAATAACTCTTATTTTTTAACATCATTTCATAATAGGTTTTTAATAAGAGTCGCCTCTGTGCAATATTGTAATAGATATCATTCTGTTTAGTGACCAGTAAAATGTTGATTACATCATCATACATTTTTTTCTCAAAATATAAACATGCTTTGTTAAAGTTATACGTTTCTACTTTTAAATCATCAATCAGAAAATCTTTGTACGTTTCCAGAAACTGTTCGGCTTCAACAATCTTATTAGTCTTCAATGATGCGTTGATATAGTTTTTGTAAGTAGCCGCAGAAATTTTACCAAATTGATTCAGTATCA
>DAOORG010000001.1:0-5117 GCA_035389165.1 Chitinophagales bacterium | reverse complement strand
GCTCTTTTTTCTCTTGATTTTTGCTCCATTGGAAATGGCTCAATAAAATAAATATTTTCCCATCTTAGTTGTTCTGCTTCCACAAACTCACACAATTCATTATATACATCGGTATAATTACCGACACGTGAGTTTAGTTTCATCTGATAAGTAGCCAGTAATTCTTCGTGTTGATATTTCATAAAGTTTTGATAGGTACCATATGGCAAATCATCTATAAGTTGTTTTAATTCACGAGATGTTGCGATAAAATATTTATCCAGATTCTTTTCAAAATAAAATTTAAGCAAATTCATTTTATTATCTGCTGCATGTTGTAATCGCTTTGAGTAAATAATAAAATCTTCTATCAGCTTCATTAACTCTGACATTAATTTTGACAATTTATTGTCATTGAATTTCTTGTCAGAAAAAACTTTGTTGTATACTTTTTCACGTGTTATCGCTTTCTCCGGAAAATCCGGAAACTGTTTTTCCAATATCAATAATAATTTTTGCGGAAGCGTATCTTTTCTATCAGTCTGCTTCGCAGCAAAATCAAGCAATAGCTTCATATCTTCTGCTGAAAAAACTTTTAAAACCTCAATTAATTTAGAATTGACCATAAGAATAGCTCATTTTTACAAGAACGCTTAATTTAACATAAATCACTGTATTTCTGTAGTTTACATATTATAGCAATGTAATTTTCCATTCATTTTACAGGAATAAATTAAAGATATTGTATTTTCCTGAACAAACAAATTTATTCAATATTACACCGGAAAACAAAATGTATGTTGGCAATTCAAAATAACTCATTACTTACAAATTACTTACTGCAAGAAATCAGTAAGCTGATTTTTAGTTTGCCAAAAATTGCACAGAAATTTGTTTACAAAATAATTTACGATTATCCAACCATGTTAAGACACCGACACTTAACAGATTTAAAACTAAAGAAAAACACACTGAGTGCAGGAATTTTTATCAGAAAAGATCAACTAATAAAAACAGGAGATCACACCTACAAATTAGAAACACATTCTATTGGAAAACAAAAGAAATTAATATCAACAGATTATTTTTTTCACGAGCGCTTTGTGAAACATGCCGCGGGAAGTTGTTTTGTAAAAGATAAGCAAACCATAAGTACTGCTTATCACATAATAAATGCTACAGGATTAGATGTTGATTTGTTTATCAAAAACTATGTAGTATTATTTGGCTATACGAATTCCTCTGAAGAAGTTATTATCATAAATGAAAACCAACTTATAGAACTGGATAGTGTGGTACATGCAAACAATAATACAAATGATGATTTCATTGATTTTAAAATCAAACAGCAATTGCCATCTTTTGTTGAAATTCCAAAGGCATACACCGGTGTATTAAAACCAGACATGGAAATATACATAGCCGGTTATCCATTGCGTTCTTCTTTAACCGTTTCCGGAAATGCCGTTATTGATAAAAAATATGAAGACTATTTTACCACACATGCAGATTTATTTGAGTACAGCAGCGGTTCACCGGTTTTTCTGAAACAAAACAATCAGCTCATCGGCTTTGTGAAAGGCAGCAGCGAAAAAGATTTTATAGAAACGGGAAATGAGCAAAATCAAACAAATATAATCGCTTCCTCAAAAAGTGAAGGCAAAAAAATATTACTCATCAAAAATAATTAACATGAAAACCATTACCACACAAATCGGATTCGTAAAGCTTACAGAAGAAGAAAGCAAACGACTCACCATCTTATGGCAAAACACAGACGCAGGAAACATAGATTCCATAGCAGTTTATGCTACAGATAAAAATTATCAAAACGGTAAATTAATTCCGGATGCTGATGTAATTATTCTGAATGATGACAAATCTGGCAGTAAAGGATTTCAATTCAGTTATCTTATAAACAAAGGTGATTATGATTTCTATTTCCAGATTATTGCCACGATGGAAGATAACAGTCAGGTAATTTATAATGCCAATTCGTTTTACAAAACAGAAGGAAATCCTACTTCTGAAGGCGATACAGCAAAACCAATAAAACCATAATATAAAAAAATAAAAACCATAAAACTATTAAAATTCTGCAGTTATAGTTTAGTTCAATCTCTGCACGACCCTGTAAGTTTTTTCCCAAATTGCACTTACAGGGTCATTTTTATTTTCTCATTATTGTTTTCGTTTCAGTCCTAAATCTCCTTCAATATGGAAATGTATTGGCACAATTTCTGTTTGTACATTCACCGTATCCAGTCCAAAATCCATATAGAGCGGATATGCAATCTTACTTAATCCTTCATACACAGAAATACTAAATTTATTCAGAGGCTCGAGGTCGTTGTCTGCTGAAATAATTGGTCTCACAAAAACATACTTAAAATCTGCAGGAATATTATGTTTGCGCATAGATTCATAACGACTTCTGGAATCCACTTCTTTATTTTCCGTCATATCTTGCACAATACGTTTAAAAAGCCTGTGTACATTGTGTTTTACTTTAAATCCAAATTGCAGATTTACCAGAAATAATTTTTCAGGAATTATAGTTTTGACCTCATAGCTTTTTTCATGTTCATGAGGATAATCCAGTATTTCCACATGAATTACCCAATACACATCTGCACGTTTTGGATTTTGCTGAAACAATGAATAAATGATATTGGAATCAACCAGCGATGCCGCATTTGTTTTTTTTGTCATAAAAACAAGATTGGTAGCAGCCTTAGGAACCGTTGTATCATTAATTAAGTCGGTAAACATTTCTACGTAGTCTTCCAGATTGACGAGTTGATATTTTACAGATCTCAATTTTCTGGCTCGATGGAAAAAATACAATAATAAGAAGATACAAACGCATACTAACAAGGTAAACCAACCGCCATAAAAGAATTTCCGAAGATTGGAAACGAAGAAAGCGATTTCGGTGACAAAGAACATTACACCAAGTATGATAATTAAAATTTTAGGGTAACCTCTTTTACTGAACAATAATAACAACAACGCAGAAGTCATCAGCATATCCAGCGTAATGGTTAATCCGTAAGCCGCTTCCATGTTTTGTGATTTCTTGAATGCCAGTACCACCAACATGCAACCGGAAAACAAAAACCAGTTTATCGTGCTGATATAGATTTGTCCTTTATGACTGGCAGGATAGGTAATTTTATGATTGATCCAGAGTCTAAGTTTAATTGCTTCATTTACTAAAGTAAAACAACCTGAAATCAACGCCTGACTGGCGATTACAGTAGCAATAGTGGCGATGGCAATTACAATAGGTAAAAGAGCCTTGGGAACTATTGCATAGAAAATGCTCACATCTTCCAACACAAGTCCTTCTTTTTGTAGAAGCCAGGCACCCTGACCGAAATAATTGAGCAATAAACACATCCAGACAAACATCCAGCTAAACCTGATATTCATTTTACCGCAATGTCCTAAATCTGCATACATGGATTCTGCACCTGTTGTACATAAAAAAACAGCACCCAAAATCCAAAAACCACCCGGATGTTGTGTTAACAGATGAATGGCATAATACGGATTCAAAGCTTTTAAAATTTCCGGATTTTGTATAACCTGCAACATTCCGAGAACAGCCATCATTGAAAACCACACAAACATCACCGGACCAAAAGTTCTGCCAACAACATCTGTTCCGAAACGCTGAAAACTAAATAACAAAACAAGAATTGTTATACCGATGGGTAGTGTCGGCAAATCTGGATACATCACATTCAAACCTTCAACTGCTGATAAAATAGAAATTGGCGGCGTAATAAATCCATCTGCCATTAATGCGGCACAACCCAAAAATGCGGCTAGCATTGGCCATTTAAACCGATGTTCTTTTACAAGTCCGTACAATGCAAAAATACCGCCTTCACCATGATTATCTGCTGTCAGTGCAAGTACTACGTATTTGAATGTTGTAATCAAAAGCAGCGTCCAAAAAACGCAGGAAATTCCGCCAAATATTAATTCTTTTGAAATAACACGATCACCGAGTACCGCTTTTAATACATATAATGGAGAAGTTCCAATATCACCAAATATAATACCGAGTGTTATAAACACACCGGCAACACTTAACTTGCTAAGGTTAACATGTTTTTCCAAGAGATATAGGATTTATAAATAATGTAGATTGAAGATACTACAAATTCAAGACTCATTCAACTCTTCTATTGGTTTATCTAAATCATCATTTGAATTTAAATAATGGAAAGCTAATTCTTTATCTTCTTCTCTTACCATTAATTCAAAATTGGCAATACCAAATTGCAATTGTGCTACGTGTTCATTCTTCAGAAAGCAAAAAATATTATTTTCTTCCAATTTCAACTTTGCTAATTCAGCGTCGAAATTATTGTAGTAGGTTGCTATTTTAATTAATTTATTTTCCATTTTATTTCTTCTCTGCACAACCTTTTAATTCCATGCCTTTATAATTAAATGTAGCAGAATATGGATATGTATGATCACTCATTCCATCAGAACACGCTTCTTGTTTGATTAACAGCCTTGCATTGTTTTTCTCAGCATCAGTCAGCACATAATCAGATTCGGATTCAACCACCTTAAATTGTTCCTGTTTAAAATATACAGAATCTATGTTCTCATTTAATTTCGTAAATAGAATGGTATCCTTATGTATATAAATACTCCAGAATGGCTCCGTTCCGGTTATTTTCCAATATCCATCTTGTACAATTTCAGAAATAGAATCTGTTGATTGATTGATTTCCTTTTCTGCTAAATCAGATGAATGATCAACTGTATTTTTACAACCGGCAAAAATAAAACACAAACAAGCTATATAAATTGTTTTCATATCCTGAAATTTAAAACAGACTACCTGTTTGTTGCGGTGGCACTTTTCCAATATGTGTGTAAGCTTTTGCGGTGGCTTCGCGTCCGCGTGGTGTGCGTTTCAAATAGCCTTCCTGAATTAAGAATGGTTCGTATACTTCTTCTATTGTTCCGGGTTCCTCGCCTACTGCAGTGGCAATGGTAGTGATACCAACAGGGCCACCGGCAAATTTTTCTATGATGGCCGACAAGATTTTATTGTCCATTTCATCTAAACCATGTTCATCTACATTTAATTGCGACAAAGCATATTT